>USDF01000038.1 GCA_900553405.1 uncultured Clostridium sp.
TATATGGATTATCTACAATTGCTTCCATTTTTTCTGTATCTGTTACCATATATGGAGAAACATATCCTTTGTCAAATTGCATTCCCTCTACAACATTTAATTCTGTATTAGAAGTTTTAGATTCTTCTATTGTAATAACTCCGTCTTTAGAAACCTTTTCCATAGCTTCTGAAATTAGTTTTCCTACTTCTTCGTTGTTAGCAGAGATGCTTGCAACTCTTGCTATATCTTCTTTTCCATTTACATTACTACTAATATCTTTTAATGCTTTTACAGATGCTTCTACAGCTTTATCTATACCTCTTTTAATAGCCATAGGATCACCACCTGCTGCTACATTTTTAACACCTTCTTTAATCATGCTTTGTGCTAAAACTGTAGCTGTTGTAGTACCGTCACCTGCAACATCATTTGTTTTAGTAGAAACTTGTTTTACAAGTCTTGCACCCATATTTTCAAATGGATCATCTAACTCAATTTCTTTTGCAATAGTAACACCATCGTTTGTAATTAAAGGTGCTCCAAATTGCTTATCTAAAACTACATTTCTTCCTTTAGGTCCTAATGTAACCTTTACTGTATCTGCTAATTTATTAACTCCATTTAATAAACTTTTTCTGGCATCTTCACCAAATTTAATTTCTTTTGACATACAAAATTACCTCCTTAACTTACTCTTCAACTATTGCTAAAATATCATCTTGATTTACTATAACTAAATCTTCTCCCTGATATTTTATTTTTGTACCTGCATATTCACTTACAACTATTTTCTCGTTTTTCTTCACTTCCATTTTTATTTTTTCTGTTCCTGGTCCTACTTCTAGAACTTCTGCAAATTGTGGTTTTTCTTTACTAGCTCCTGCTAATATTATTCCACTCTTTGTTGTCTCCTCATTTTCTAACATTTTAATTACAACTCTGTCTGCTAATGGTTTTAACATTTCACATTACCTCCTCATACTTATTATACAATCTAATATTAAATTAGCAGTCTTTATTTGAGACTGCTAATAATGTATACCCTTTATATAAAAAAGTCAATAGCATATATCTAAAATTCACAAATATTTCACATTTGTCTCTTTTATATATATTACTTCATTTTTATTTTTATACTTTTTTTAATGTTTCTATCACATCACCATAAACGTAAAAACTTCCAACAATAAAAGTAACTTTACTTTTTTGCTTTTTTGCATATAAAATTGCATCTTCTAAAGATTTTTTATATATTTTATCATTTTTAGTTATTTCTCTTGCTACTTTATATAATTCCTCACTTGCTACATATCTTTCTTCATCATTTCCACTAGTTAAAATAAAGTTTGACTCTTCATCTTTTAATAATCTTTTTAATACTTCTTTATAATCTTTGGTTTTTAATATAGATATAATATAATTTTTTTTATCTTCCTTATAATATTTATTTACTGTATTTATAAAATTTGAAATAGCCTCTTCATTATGTGCTCCATCATAAATAATTTTTGGGCTTTCTTGTAATGTTTCAAATCTTGCCTTATGTACAACTGTTGATAATCCTTCTCTTATAGCATCTTCATTTATTTTATATCCATAGTTTCTTATTATATTTATTGTTTCTATGCATACCGCTGCATTTTCAAATTGCTTTTCTCCTTTTAAGTTAACCTTTATATCTTTTTCTTCTTTATAATCAAATAATTGAATATCCTTCTTATATCTCTTATTTCTAATTTCATCTTTTTTTATTACTTTTAAATTATTATTTTTCTGCTTACAAGTATTAGCTATTACTTTTTGTACAGAAGATATTTGTTCCATTATAACAGTGTTAGCATCTTTTTTTATTATTCCTGCTTTTTGAAAAGCTATTTCTTCTAATGTATTTCCTAAAATTTGCATATGATCATAACCTATTGAGGTTATAATAGATACCATAGAATTTACAATATTTGTTGAGTCATATAAACCTCCTAGCCCTGTTTCAATTATTGCAAAATCACATTTTTGCTCTGCAAAATAATATAGTGCCATTGTTGTTAGCAATTCAAATAAAGTTACCTTTTCTTTACTTATTTTATTGTATTTTTCTATTTTATCTATCAATTTTTCTATAATTGCTTCCATTTCTGTATCTGTTATATTTTTTTGATTTACACTAATTCTTTCATTATATTCTAATAAATGTGGCGACATATATTTTCCAACTTTATAACCATTTTTTACTAAAATATTCGTTAACATTTCTGTAACACTACCTTTACCATTTGTTCCAGCTATATGTATAATTTTTACCTTTTTTTCTGGATGTCCTAATTCATCCATAAAATATTCCATTGCTTTTAATGTTGGATTTTTGGTTGTTTTATAAAACTCCGCAAAATACTTCTTTACATTCATAAAAAATCTCCTTTCCTCTCATTCCACATGAAAAAGAAAGAAGATTTTTCTTCTTATTTATTTTCATAGCGGAATGCGAAAATAGATATGCAACTTTATGTTTTGCCTTAATAACAACTTCCCGTTTATTAAGTCTTAACAATCTATTTTCTACTCTATTATTTGTTATATATTTTTTCTTTAAAATATCCCTACTATATTTCCTTGTTCATCTATATCTATTTGCTCTGATGCAGGATGTTTTGGCAAGCCTGGCATTGTCATCACTTTTCCTGTTAGTATTACTATGAATTCTGCTCCTGCTTTTAGTTTCACTTCTTTTACATGAATGTTAAATGATGAATTACACTCTAAATTTTTAGCATCATCTGAAAAAGAATATTGTGTTTTAGCTATGCAAATTGGTAAATTACCATAACCCATTTTCTCTATTTTTTCAATTTGTTCTTCCGCTTCTTTACTATACTCTACTCCATCTGCTCCATATATATTTTTAGAAACTTTTTCTACTTTTTCTTTTATAGTATCTTCTAAATTATATATGTATTTAAATTCATTTTCTTTTTCTTCACATAAGTTAACTACTTTTTCTGCTAACTCAATTGCTCCTTCTCCGCCTTTTGACCAGCTTTCTACTAAACTTAATTCCACATTTTCTTTTTCTAGTATTTTTCTTAATGTTTCAATTTCATTTTCTGTATCTTGATTGAATTTATTTATTGCAACAATAACATTTACTCCAAATTTTTCTTTTAAATTTTCTATGTGTTTTAGTAAGTTTTTACTACCATTTTTCAATGCTTCGATGTTTTCTTTTTCTAATTCTTCTTTTGCAATTCCGCCATGATATTTTAAAGCTTTTATTGTTGCTACTATTACTACTGCATCTGGAATTTTTCCTAATCTTCTTGTTTTTATATTTAAGAATTTTTCTGCTCCTAAGTCTGCTCCAAATCCTGCTTCTGTAACTGTGTAATTTGAAAGTTTTAATGCCATTTTGGTTGCAACTACACTATTGCATCCATGTGCTATATTTGCAAATGGTCCACCATGTATTATTGCTGGTGTATGCTCTAGTGTTTGAACTAAATTTGGATTAAGTGCATCTTTTAGTAAAACTGCCATTGCTCCTTCTGCTTTTAAATCATGTGCTGTAACTGGCTTTTGTTCATTATTGTAGCCTATTATGATGTTTCCTAATCTTCTTTTTAAATCATCAATATCTGTTGCTAAACAAAAAATTGCCATTATTTCTGAAGCTACTGTTATATCAAATCCGTCTTCTCTTGGAACAATGTTTTTTTCGCCTGATAAACCTGTATTTACTACCCTTAATTGCCTATCATTTAGGTCTACACATCTTTTCCATTTAACTTTTTCTATATTTAGCTCGTTTCCATGGTATATATGATTGTCTATAATAGCTGATAACAAATTATTTGCTGAAGTTATAGCATGAATGTCTCCTGTAAAATGTAAATTGATATCTTCCATAGGTGCGACTTGTGAATGTCCACCACCTGTTGCTCCACCTTTTATTCCAAATACAGGACCTAATGATGGTTCTCTTAATGCTAGTATTGAATTTTTACCAATTTTTCTTAATCCGTCTGCTAGTCCTATAGCTATTGTTGTCTTTCCCTCTCCTAATGGTGTTGGATTTATTGCTGTTATTAATACTAATTTTCCATCTTCCTTATTTCTTAAATCTTTCATTATATTTAAAGATATTTTTGCTTTATATTTTCCATAAGGTTCTAAATATTCTTCTTTTATTCCATTATTTTCAGCTATTTTTGTAATTGAGTCCAATTGTGTATTTCTTGCAATCTCTATATCTTCCATTATAATCACCTACTTTTAAAATATATTTATACTATACATTATATTTTTGTTTTTTACAATAAAAAGACAAGAATTCTCTCGTCTTTTTAACTAATATTTATCCAAAAATTACTCCTACTGTAACACCTATTGCTGCACCTACTATAACTTGCATTGGAGTATGACCTAATACTTCTACTAATTTTTCTTGTACTTGTATATTTGAAAGTCCTGGTGTTTCTACTAATTTATTTAATAATTTTGCTTGTTTTCCTGCTGCTCTTCTAACTCCTGCTGCATCATACATAACTACAAATGCAAACATTACCGCAAGAGCAAATATTGGTGAATTTATTCCTTGCGTTTTTCCTATCATTGTTGCAATTGATGTTACTACTGCTGAATGTGAGCTAGGCATTCCCCCTGCCCCTAAAATTCTCTTAAAATTAAATTTATGAGTTGCTACTAAGTCCCAGATTACTTTAAATATTTGTATGCAAAGCCATACTGACATTGGAACTATTAAATATTTGTATTCTGAATAAAAATCCATCTTATTTTCTATATTAGACTTTTCTAATATAGTCCCCCTTTTCTTTTCTTGTTTTGTTACTCTTCTGTGATAAAATCTTCTTCCTCTAATTTACCATCTTTTTGTACCAATACTTTTATTTTCTTTTCTGCTTCTTCAAGAATATTATTGCATTTTTTAGCCAACTTCATTCCTTCCTCAAAGTTTGAAACTGATTCATCTAAGCTTAAATCACCTTTTTCTAATTTAGCTGTAATTGCCTCTAATTCTTGCATTGCATCCTCAAATTTTATTTCTTGCATAATTTTTCTCCTCTAATTCATTTCTCTTTTTGTAAATGTTCCGCTCGAAGTATTTACTGTATAAAAAGCTTTTGCTTCAGTTGTAGAACTATCTCTAACTGCTACTATGTAGTTTCCATTGTTATCCATGCCATCTATTGCTATATCTACATTTTTGTCTTCTCCCCAGTCTTTTTTTACTATACTTATTGCTTTTTCTTCAGCTGTTTTTGGAGCCTCTTCAAAAGTTTCTGTTGGAGTCGTTGTATTCTCTATTGTGTTTTCTATTGTTGTATTATTTTCTATTTCATTTTTCAATACATTCTCTGTAATTTCATTTGCAATTTGATTTACTATTTCATTTTTTTCTTCTTTTAAAGTATTTGTAGATGTTGGTTTTGAACTATTTCCTTTATTTATTTCTCCAAACATAAATATTCCAATAGCAATTAACATTATAACTAGAATGATTATAATTATTATACTTGTTTTTCTTTTCATAAAATTCATTCCTTTCTCACTCTATTTAAAGATATTCATAGCTACGAAAGTTTATAATTCTTTCAAACTATTCGTTCTTTTAGTTATTTATAATTAAAGTTTTATAATATTTGTGCTTCTTTTTTTCCATCTGTAAAACGCAAACTTACTTTATCTCCACTATTTAATTCATTTACTGATTTTACTATTTTATCTTCTTTACTTGTAATAGAATATCCTCTTGTTAATGTTTTTAGTGGGCTTAATGCATCTAACTTACTAACCCATTCCACCATATATGTTTTCTTTTCTTTAATTTTTAACTCCATACTATTCACTAATGTTTTTGTAAATTTATCTAATAGCATATAATTTTCATTTATTCTTTGAAGTGGGTTTGTATATACTGCTGCTTTCATACATTTCTCATAACGCAATTTGGCTAACTCTAATTTCTTTTGTAGAGCATTTTGTAATCTATTTTCATTTGTCTTTATTTTTAATTTTATTTCTTTTATATCTGGTACTGCAAGTTCTGCAGCTGCTGATGGCGTAGGTGCTCTTAAGTCACTTACAAAATCCGCTATTGTAAAGTCTGTTTCATGCCCAACCGCTGAAATAATAGGGATATTAGAGTTATATATTGCTCTTGCTACTATTTCTTCGTTGAATGGCCATAAGTCCTCTAGTGAACCTCCTCCTCTTGCTATTATTAATACATCAGCTTCCTGGTTTTCATTCATTATTTCTATTGCCTTTGCTATCTTCTCAGAAGCTCCTTGACCTTGTACTGGTACTGGAAATAACCTTATGTACACATTTGGATTTCTTCTTATTGATACATTAATAATATCACGAATAACTGCTCCTGTATTAGATGATAAAACTCCTATAACTTTAGGCATAAATGGTATTGGCTTTTTATGTGTTTTGTCAAATAAACCTTCCTGCTCTAATTTTGCCTTTAGTTTCTCATATTCTGTGTGTAAGTCTCCAATTCCTTCTTGTTGCATTGCTTTTGCATATATTTGATAAACTCCATCTCTTTCAAAAACAGATACTGTCCCTAATACCATTATTTTCATTCCATCTTTTGGGACAAAATTTAAATTAGAAGTATAAGTTTTAAACATAACACATTTTATAAGAGAGTTTTCATCTTTTAAAGTAAAATACATATGCCCTGTATAATGATGCTTAAAATTTGAAATCTCTCCTTTTACTAATACATTATTTAAAAATTCATCCTCTTGAAATTTTTCTTTTATATAGTTATTTAATTGCGTAACACTAATTGGATGATATGTCATTTTTAGTTTTACTCCTCTTCATCTAGTTTTTTCTCTTTTACAATACTTGCAAGCACTCCATTTACAAAAGACTTTGAAGAATCTTCTCCATATTTTTTAGCAAGCTCTACTGCTTCATTTATAGCTACTTTGTATGGTAGTTTAGAATATACTAATTCAAAAATAGCTAATTTTAATATTGAAAGATCTATTTTAGAAATTCTATCCATGCTCCATTTTTCTTTTAAATTAGATGAAATTAGTTTTTCTATTTTTTCTTTATTTTCTTTTATTCCATAAAAAATATTTTTAATATACTCTGCTTCTTCTTCACCTAAATTATTTTCTTCTATAAATATATTTATTTGTTCTTCGTCCATATCTTTTTGAATTTGACTACTATATATTAATCTAAATGCTTGTTCTCTTGTTTCTGTACGCTTCATAATTTCCCCTTTTATAATTTATCTATAAATTTCTTTAATTTTTCTTTTACATCATCTTTGTTAATTTGAACATAATTTCCTACGTATATTCCCATTCCTATTAATATAATACCTATCATTAATTTATAAAGTCCTGTACATAGAATAAGTATTGCAATTATTGCACCAATAATTGCTCCTCTAAATTTCATTAAAAAATCCTTTATTTCTTTCATATTAAATTTCATTCCTTTCTTGCTTTGCTCAAAGGTATGCATAGTTATGAAAATTTTATATTTCTTTCAAACTAACACCTCTTTTTATTGTTCTAATCCTTGCTCTTCTTTTGTGTTTAAATCTTTTACACTAATATTAACTTCTTTAACTTCTAAATCTGAAGTTTTCTTTATTGCACTTTTTATTTTAGTTTGAAGATTATTTGATAACTCTTTAATTACTGCATTTTCTTTAACATTTAAAGTTACATATACAATTAGATTTTTTTCTTCGTCTAACACTATTTTAGAAGAAACATCTTGCGCACTATCAAATCCTTTTACAATGTTATTTACCAATTCCTCTAATGTTGCTTTTGAAATAACTAATTGTCCATCTGAATTTTGTAGTAATATTCCGTCTTTAATTCCATTTATTTCGTTTTTGTCTGTACTAAAGAATATGCATTTAATAGCAAGTAATATACAAACAACAGCAATTCCTAATGTAACATTTGTTGTTACTGGATCATTTAATGCTAGTTTTGTTATATCATATACTGTTTCTGGTGTTAACCAGCCAAAAATTAATAAACATATTATTATTGATATTATTAATATAAAATTTGAAAATACAATCAATCCTATTTTATCTAAAATTTTCATATTTTTTCCTCCGTTTTTATTTAGTAAAGGGTACGACGAAAACCGTACCCTTTTTACTCATTTTTATTCTTCTGTTTTTGTTTCTGGTGTTTCTTCTTTGCTTTCTGTATTAACACCTTGTACGTGTACGTTTACTTCTAATACGTTTAATCCTGTCATTGTTTCTACTGCTTTTTTTACTCTATTTTGAATTTCAAATGCAACATCTGGAATTCTAACACCATATTCTACTATGATATTAACATCTATTTTTGCGTCTTTTTCTCCAACTTCAACTTTTATACCTTTTGCTAGGTTTTTCTTTCCGCTTAATACTTCTGTAATTCCTCCTGCAAATCCTCCTGCCATTTCTGAAACTCCTGGTACTTCTGATACAGCTACACCAGCGATAACAGCAACAACATCGTTTGCTATTTTTATTTCATTAGTTTCTGTAGATATAGCGATTTCTTCGTTTTCTACAACTTCTTCTTTTTTTACTTCTTTATTTTCTTTTTCCATAATAAAGACCTCCTTATAATTTATACTTTTGTACATATTTTTTAGATACTATAAGTATACCAATATCTTTAATTTTTTACAACACTTTTGTTAAAAAATTAGTCAATTTTTATGTGATTTTTTTGTGTATTGCTTTTTAATATTTTTCATGATATACTTGTTTATGTAACTATAAACTGGTTTTGTACAAATATAGGAGGATTGCAAATGCAAGAACGGACTTTGGAAAACTTAATATTTAATGGTAAAGACCTATTTCTTGAAGTAATATTGGATGGTGAAAACCTCTTTCTTGAAGGAGACATCACTATTAAAGGCAGTTTAAAAATGAAAGATGCAAATCTTATCGTTTCAGGGAATCTCACCATTTCGTGTAATGATGCTATTGAAATTGAAAATGGTGATATCATTGTTTCTGGTGAGCTGATAATTAATGCAGATCTTAACATCAAGGGTGTAAACATTTCTTGTGATCGTTTATACTGCAGTGATAATGATGTTAACATTTCAGATGGTGACATTTGGACAAATACTTATTTAAACGCCCAAAATATTACATCTGATGGTAATATTGAAACTAGAGGTGATTGCTCTGTTTCGAATGTCACCTGCCTTAATTATTTAATTACTGGTAACAACAATTCAGAATCTATTAGTGCTTCGCAGGATATTTATATTTTGGGTAAAAATGATTCTTGCGATTTAACTGCAAGAGAAATACTCATAGATGGTGATTGTTATACAAATGATTACCCTATAACTGCACAGAAAATAGTTATTGATGGTGATTGTGTTACCGAAGGTGGCTCTATAACTGCTCACCATTTTGTATGTACTGGTAAATTATCTTGTGAAGGATTATCCATTGAGTAGTTTTCTTGTAAAATTTCAAAGAGTTTCAAAAGTAAAAATTACAGAAAAAGAATTCTTATGTGACTTATATCATACAAGAATTCTTTTTTTGTTTTACTATATTATTTCTTCAATTAATATTTAACTAATTATTTTTAGTTATTTAACACAAAAATTATTCAAACATTTCTCCTGCCATTATTTCATTTCCTCTTAGAAAATCTCCTACTGGCATTTTTCTAGCGTTTTCACCTTGAATTTCTATTATTTCTATAATTCCTTCATTTGCTTTAACAAATAAACCTTTTTTATCTGAAGCAAACATTATAGTTCCTGGCATTAAATCTTTTACTTTAAAGAAATATTCTTCTAACTCTGGAAATAATTTCAATAATTCGTTTTCTTCTCTTACTTTAGTTTTCCATATTTTTATTTTTTTATCATTTAAAAATGTATATGCTCCCATTATTGGATTTAATCCTCTTACTAAATTATGAATTTCCTCTGCTGTTTTATTTTCCCAATCAATTTTTGACATTTCTTTACTTAGCATTGGAGCCATTGTAAAGTCTTCTGCCTGTTTTTTCCTTGGTGCAGTTCCTTCTTCTATTTGTTTTAGAGTTTTAACTAAGAGATTTCCTCCTATTTTAGAAAGTCTATCCCATAGTTCACCAGTTGTTTCATCTTCACCTATATTTGTTTCTTCCACTAAAATTGTATCTCCTGTGTCCATTCCTACATCCATATACATAGTTGTTACACCAGTTACTTTATCTCCATTTAAAACAGCCCATTGTATTGGTGCTGCTCCTCTATACTTTGGAAGAATTGACGCATGCACATTTATACACCCATACTTTGGAATGTCTAATATTTCTTTTGGCAGTATTTTTCCATAAGCTACAACGCAGATAATATCTGGATTTAATTCTTTTATTTTATCTATAAATTCTACGTTTTTTCTTACTTTTTCAGGTTGATACACATCTAGCCCTTTTTCTAATGCATATTCTTTTACAGGAGAGGCAATCATTTTCATACCTCTTCCTTTTGGTCTATCTGGGTTTGTAACAACACCAATTATATTGTAATTTTCTTCTACTAAACACTTTAAAGATTCTCGTGCGAAATCTGGTGTTCCCATAAATAATATATTTAGCATAATTTTCTCCTCCGAACAGTAGGGACGGTCCTTTTCGTTCCGAAATTGGAACATAGGGGACACTCCTCTTAAATTTTATTTTAATTTTTTTACCTGTTTTTTTGCTCCGTCCCCAAAAACAGGTATTTATTTTTCTTCTTTTGGCTCTACATATTCTAAAGTTCCTGGTATCATTTTATCTACAAAGACAATACCATTTAAGTGATCTATTTCGTGTGATAATGCTTGTGCTAACAATTCTTTTGCATTTATCTTTACTTTTTTACCTTTTTCATTTAATGCCTCTACTGTTACTTTTGCTGGTCTTATCAATTTTGCATATTTATTTGGAAAACTTAAGCATCCTTCTTCTACTTCTTGTTCTCCTTCTTCTTTAACAATAACAGGATTTATTAATTTTATCGGACCTTTGTCATCATATAAATCTATTACTATTGCTCTTTTTAATACGCCAACTTGTACAGCAGCTAAACCTACTCCATTGTACTTATGCATTGTTTCTACCATATCGTCTAATAGTTCTAATATTCTATCGTCTATTTCTTCAATTTCTCTTGATTTCTTTTTTAGAATTTCGTCTCCTTCTTCTCTTATATTTCTAATTGCCATTTATCTTTCCTCTTTTCTTACTTTTTATTTTTTCAAAAACAATTTTCTATAAATGTTCCCAAAGTGACAAATTAACCATTATGGACGTTTCCTTTTGGAACTTTGCGCAAAACAAATTACCAAAAGGGACAGATTAACCAAAAGGAAACGTCCCCAATGGTAATCCCAAAAGTAACTACATCATATTTTGTGGGTTTATTTCTATAGATAATCGTACATCTTTTTTTATTTCGTTTGCTTTTATTGTTTGTTCCAGTAACTCGTTTATCTGATTATTGTATAGACATTTTATTATCATTCTGTATCTGTATTTATTTTTTATTTTGTCTATTGGTGCTGGAACTGGACTATAAAGTAAAACCCCTATTTTTTCTGTGATTATTCGTTCTTTTAAATATTTATGTATTTTCTTTGCCTCTTTTATTACTTCTTGTTCTTTTTCTCCACTTAATCCAATTACTATTATATCGCAAAATGGTGGATATTTCAACTGTTTTCTTATTCCTATTTCACTTTCATAAAATGCTTTGTAGTCTTGTTTTTGTGCAAGTTCTACTGCTATGTTATCTGGATTGTAAGTTTGAATTATTACTCTTCCCTCTAATTCTTCTCTTCCCGCTCTTCCTGCTACTTGTGTTAATATTTGAAATGTTCTTTCGTTGGCTCTAAAGTCTTCTATATTTAGTGAACTATCTGCTGCTATAACTCCTACTAAACTTACTTTTGGGAAGTGATGCCCTTTTACTACCATTTGTGTTCCTATTAAAATATCTATATTTTCATTTTTGAATTTGTTTAGTATTTCTTCATGTGAATTCTTTTTAGTTACTGTATCTACATCCATTCTTATCGTAGTAGCATTTGAAAATAGTTTTTTTACCTCTTCTTCTAATTTTTGTGTACCTGTTCCAAAATATCTTATATTAGTGCTTTTACACTCTGGGCAGGTTGTTACTGGCTCTTCTTCATATCCACAATAATGACACTTTAATTTATTTTGTTTTAAATGATAAGTCATTGTTATGTTGCAGTTTTTACATTTTATAGTATATCCACAATCTCTGCACATTATAAATGTAGAATACCCTCTTCTGTTTAAGAATAAAATGGTTTGTTGTTTGTTTTCTATATTTTTTTGTATTTCTTCTTGTAATCTTTTACTAATCATTGAATGGTTTCCGGTTTGCAAGTTCTTCTCTCAAGTCTACTATTTCTACTTTTGGCAGACTTGAATTATTAGCTCTTTTTGTTAATTCTAAAAGTTCTATTTCTCCATCTTGCGCTTTTTTATATGTCTTCATATCTGGTGTTGCGCTTCCTAATATTAAAGGACATGAATTTTCTTTTGCTATAAATTTAGCTACTTCTTTTGCATTGTATTTTGGCGTCATTTCAGACATATATGATGAGTCATGCTCTTCGTCTATTATAATTACACCTATATTCTTTACTGGCGCAAATATTGCAGAACGCGCTCCTATTATGATACTTGCTTCACCTTTTACTATTCTATTCCAAGCATCAAATCTCTCTCCTACAGATAATTTACTATGCAATACTGCTATTTTTTCTTGTCCAAATCTTTCTATAAATCTATCAACCATTTGTGGTGTAAGTGAAATTTCTGGCACTAACATTATGCTAGATTTTCCTTGTTTTAAAATCTTTTCTATTGTTTGTAAGTATATTTCTGTTTTTCCTGACCCTGTTACTCCAAAAATTAAAAACTCTGTGTTCATTTGGTCATCTATTGCTTCTTCTATTTTTGAATAAGCATTTTGTTGTTCTTCTGTAAATGTTAGTTTTTCTGTTTTTTTCACAACTTTATGTATAAATGGATTTCTG
The DNA here is from genome assembly GCA_900553405.1 of uncultured Clostridium sp. Lineage (GTDB taxonomy): Bacteria > Bacillota > Clostridia > TANB77 > CAG-508 > UMGS1663. The sequence continues at coordinate 13,067 of USDF01000038.1, forward strand.
TCTACTCTTTTTTCTAAAATTTCTATATATCCATTTTTCTCTAAAGTTTTTATTATTGCTCTAGATGTATCTGTAAATATTTCTAAATCACTTACTAAAACACTATCATTTTCTAATAAAAATTTAAGTATTCTTATTTGTTTTTCTGATTTTAGCTTTTTGGTTTCTATTTCAAATTCTATCTCTTCTTCGGTTTTTTTCAAAAATACAAATTGATTTGTTTTTTCTTTTATTCTATTTTCAAAATTTCTTGTTGTTGTTCCTGGTGGTAGCATTAGTTTTAAGCTATCTGATAAATTTGCAAAATATCTTTTTGAAATCCATTTTGCAAGTTTTATTTTTTCTTCATTTAAAAACGGATTTTCTTCTAGCTTTACTATTTGCTTTGTTTTATATTCTGAATTTTCTTTTAATGAGATTATAAAACCTTCTTCTACTTGTTTTCTATATCCAAAAGGAACTAATACACGACTGCCTAAACTTACTTTTTCTTTCATTTCTTTTGGTACTTCATAGTCAAATGTTTTATCTAAATCTTTTGCATTTGAATTTAATATAACTTCTGCAATCATGTTTTTCTCCTTTCTTGTATAACTTTTGTACTAGTATATCAAAAAAACAAATTTTATACAAGAAAAAATCCAGCTTCTTTACTGAAACTGGATTTTTAACTAGTCAAAACAACTTCTAGCATAAATTTCACCCCTATTTAGTTTTCAAAGAATTTCAAAGGATCTGTCAGATGTCTCTGTTCCAGCATAATTACATTTGTCAGCTCCTCCATGGTAGAAATTTTCTGCTTGTCGTTTTTACTTAGCTGGCAAAGAATTTCTTTGCCATTTCTGATGTCCTGCATAGCTGTCCGTCTTGAAATTTCTTTCATTTTTTCTCCTTTTTATGTACGTTAATATTGATTCAATATTAACTCTAAACTTTATGTTACATTTATATTTTACTACTTTTTACATTTTATGTCAATTATTTTTTTATTTTTATATATAAAAAATTTAAAGAAGATTCATAATGAATCTTCTTTAATCAGGCTAATCTTCTACTTCCATGATGTTTTTCTTAAGTCTGCAAGCAGCACACCTATTGGAACCCTTAATTCCCTCACACGTATCATGTATTGCTACACTGCAACCTCCTACGAAACAATCCTTTTCTTCCTGTTTTTCTTTTAATATTGCCTTGGGTCTGTCCATAGTTTAATCCTCCTGAAATATAATATTTTTATTCGCCTTGGCGAAATCTAATATTATTGTATCATACTTTCCATAATATTGCAAGTTTAAAATTCAGTTTCTTTTAATTTATAAATGGCAATAATAAATTTCCGGTTTATTATGCACATATTTCACTTAAG
>USDF01000039.1 GCA_900553405.1 uncultured Clostridium sp.
AGTTATAACAAAAACTATAACAGTAAAAGAAATAACAACAACTAAAGAGTTACCAGCAGGAGCTTATATAAATTACAATACAGGAGTAAGTAGTGTAGGAACAAATGGAGTAGTAACATGTAGAGTATTATATGATGCAAGTTCAGAATATGGTTTACAAATAATAACAGATAAAAATATAGTAGATATAACCTTAGGAGGAAAAGGCTTGGATAATACAAGAGATTCTTACAATAATGTAATAACAACATTAAATAGTGAAGCAGAAAAATATTTAAACAAAATATATGCAGCAGATGCAAGATGTGTAGGAAGCATGCCAACAAATCAAAATGGAACATTTACAAATAAAAATTCAGAAAATGCAGGACCAGTACAATTACAATTTACTTCATCAGTATCAGGAGCAAACAATATGAAAGGAGAAGATACAAATTATACGACAGACCAAACACAAATGAAAAACTTAAATATAATGGAAACAGGAGAAGATTATTGGTTAGCGTCCCGCTATGTGTATTCGGATTCTTCTCAATGCGGTTTCTGTGTGCGCTATGTGGGAGGCAGGCGGAGGCTCCTTGACCTATTGGGGCTTGTTTGGTCTTTATGGAGAAAACGGATTCAGTGCTGGATATTCGGACGCGTATGGACTTCGTCCATGTTTTGCTCTAAAATCAACTATCAAAATAACAGGAGGAATTGGAACAAGCGGAAATCCATATACAATGGAATAATTTAGAACTTAATATTAATATGTCAAAAAACTAGTCAAAATCTCGATAAATAGAGATTTGGCTAGTTTTTTGCATTCATTAAAGTAAATTTCAAGGACAAACCTAAAAAATAAAAAAAAAATTCAAAAATTTAGACTATTTATAAAATTTAGAAAAAAACAAATAGTCATAAAAAAATAAAACAAGCATATAAATGAAACAAAGCTAAAACTAAGGAAGAGGTGTAAGTCTTTGGAAAGAGCGTTAAGTGCAGAAGAAAGAATAAGAAAAGCAGAAGAAATTTATCAAAGAAGAAAAATGCAAAATAATAGTGGTATTCGAGTTTCAACAAGTCATGTAAATACCAATAATAAAAAGGAATATATGTTATTTAAAAAACTTATTTTGCAAATTGCTATATGTCTATTAATATACTTCATATTTTATATGATAAAAAATTCAAATTACATATTTTCAGAAGATGTAATGACAAAAACAAGAGAGTTTTTGTCATATGATATTAATTTTCAAGAACTATATACAAAAGTAGGGGATTATTATAACAATAATTTAAAAGGACTAATAGTAAAAGAAAACAATGAAAATACGAATGAAATATCTAACGAAATGACTAATGAAACTACAAACATAATATCAAATGAACAAGCAGAAAATGCTAATGAAGTAAATGAGCAAACTACAAATGAACAAGTGACAGGAGGAATTGGAGGAGGAGAAGATAGCGATGTGCTTAGTGCAACAACAGAGACTTCTGCAGATGAAGAACCACAAAGCCAAGAACCTTTGTCACAAATGGAAATAGATGCAAATTACATTAAAGAAAATTATAGTTTTACATTACCACTAAAAGGAACAATAAGTTCAAGATATGGAGCAAGAACACCGACTGAAATTGTATCTGCAAATCATGCAGGTATAGATATAGCAGTAAACGCAGGAACAAAATTTGTTGCAGCAATGGAAGGAGAAGTTACATTTGTTTCTTCAGAAGGTGGCTATGGAAATCATGTATACATTCAAAATGGTGATGTTATAACAATTTATGCACATTGTCAAACAATATATGTAAAACAAGGAGATAAAATATCACAAGGAGAGCAAATAGGAGAAGTAGGCTCTACAGGAAATGCTACAGGTCCTCATTTACATTTTGAGGTAAGAAGAGAAAATAGAGTTGTTAATCCAGAATATATAATGGATTTTTAAAAGGAGAATCAAATTGAAAATAAGATTACATTTAAAAATATTTGTGTTTATTGCTATTTTTATAGTAACAAGGCAAATTGAAATTTATGGAATATTAATGTTATTTGCACTATTTCATGAGCTAGGACATATGCTAGCAGGAATATTTTTAGGGTTTAAACCAAATAGTTTAGAGATAATGCCTTTAGGGTTGTCTATTGGATTTGAAAGTAAGGTAGAAAATTATAATAAGAAAATAAAGAAAGGTACCTTGTTAACTCTAAAAAAGATTATTATTGCAGCTAGTGGACCACTTACAAATCTATTATTTATAATTGTATTTTTATTATTTCCAATATCATTTTTTGGAATAAGCAGAGATATAGTTATATATGCAAATATTTTGATTGCAATATTTAATTTAATACCAATTTATCCTTTAGATGGAGGAAGAATAGCAAAAGGAATATTACATATTTTATTTGGAAGAAAAGAATCATATAGATATAGTTATATGATTTCAAACGTTACTATTAGTATATTAACAGCAATTAGCAGTATAGTAATTTTAAATTTGAAAAACATAGCAATTTTACTTATACTTGCATATTTGTGGTATCTAGTAATCTCAGAAAATAAAAGATATAGAACAAAGCAAAAAATTTATGAAAAGATAAAAAATATAGAAAAAACAGATAAAGCTACAGTGAGTTAAAACTGTAGCTTTATTATTGACATACAGCTATTTTCATGCGATAATAGTACAAATGTAAAAAAGGAGTTATACTATGGAAATAGAAAAAGCAAAAGCTATAATTGAAGCAATTTTATTTGCTTGTGGAAGAGAAGTACAAATAAAAGAATTAATGTCTGCACTAGAATTGAGTAGTGAAGACCTTTTTGCGATTATCGAAATTATGAAACAAGATTATGAAAAAGCTGGAAGAGGAATTGAAATAATAAAAATTAATGATGCAATCCAATTAACTACAAAAAAAGAATATTATGAATATATTTATCCAATATTTGATAAAAGAAGTAAACCAAATTTATCAAATGCAGCTTTAGAAACTTTATCAATTATTGCATATAATCCTAAAATTACAAGAGCAGAAATAGAGGCAATTCGTGGTGTTAACTCAGATGGAACAATGTATAAATTATTAGAATATAATCTTATTGAGAATGTTGGAAAGGCGGATGCACCAGGAAGACCAAGCATGTATAGTGTAACTAATGAATTTTTAAAAATGTTTGGTATTACATCTTTAGAGGATTTACCAGAACTTCCAAGATATAAATTAGATGAAAATCAACAAATAGTAATAGATGACATTATAAAAGAAAATAATGAAGAAACGGAAAAAGAAAAAGTAGAACAACAAGAAGAAAATAAAGAAGAAAACATAGAGGCTCCAATGCCCGAAAGGGAAGAAGATAATAAATAAAGGTGAACGTGAGAAAATTTGTGTCTATTCAAAAAATGTATGCAAGGAGTATTCACGTCTACAATTAAAACAAGAAAATTTAAAGAAAAGAGGAGCAAAAAAATGAAATTAAGTGAAAGTTATTTTTATACATTAAGAGAAGATGTAAAAGATGAAGAATCTGCAAGTGGAAATTTACTTGTAAAAAGTGGAATGTTTAAAAAAATAGGAAATGGTATTTATATGAAAATGCCATTAGGACAAAAGGTATATGAAAACGTAAAAAATATAGTAAGAAAAAATATGAATGAGGCAGGGGCACAAGAAGTAACAATGCCAATGCTTTTACCAATAGATGTTTTCCAAAAATCAGGAAGATATGAACTATTTGGACCATCAATATTCAAATTAAATGATAGATATAATAGACCATACGTATTAGGTCCAACACACGAGGAATTTTTTGTATTAGCTTCAATGATGAAAGCAAAATCATACAAAGATTTTCCATATACTTTGTATCAAATAGGTAATAAATATCGTGACGAAGTAAGACCACGTTTAGGTCTAATTAGAACAAGAGAATTTACAATGAAAGACGCATACAGCTTTGATATAAACCAAGAAGAATCAGACAAATCTTACAAAAAACAATTCGAAGCATACCATAAAATATGCAAAGAAGTAGGACTAAATTATGTAGTAGTAAGAGCAGATACAGGTGTTATGGGAGGACTTTTATCTGAGGAATTCCAAGCAATAACAGATGTTGGAGAAGACATTTTAGTTCTATGTGATAATTGTGATTATGCATCAAATATAGAAGTTAGCAAATGTGTAGATGAAGAAATAGAAAATAAAGAAGAAAAGAAAAAATACGAAAAAATGAATACACCACATGTAGGAACTATTGATGAATTGGCAGAATATTTACATGAAGATCCAGCAAAATTTGTAAAGACATTAATATACAAAGTAGATGATAAATTCTATGCATGTATGGTACAAGGAAACAAAGATGTAAATGAAGTAAAATTACAAAAACTATTAAATGCCAAAGAAGTAGCTTTAGCAGAACCAGAAGATGTAAGAAGAATTACAAATGCAGAGATAGGTTTTGCAGGACCAATAGGTTTAGACATTCCAGTTATAATGGATAATGGTGTAAAATATATGAAAAACTTCTTGGTAGGAGCTAATGAAACAGATTATCACTATATAAATGTAAATCTAGAAGACTTTAAAGTAGAAATGGTAGCAGATATTAGAAATGTACAAGAGGGAGACATTTGCCCATGTTGTGGTAAAGGTCATTTAGTATTCAAAAAAGGAATAGAAGTAGGAAATACATTTAAACTTGGAACAAAATATAGCGAAAGTTTAGGATTAAACTACTCAAATGAAAATAATGAATTAAAACCAGTAGTTATGGGATGCTATGGAATAGGAATTGAAAGAATTATAGCTGCAATAGTAGAGCAAAATCATGATGAAAAAGGTATAATTTGGCCAGCAAATATAGCACCATTTAAAGTTGCTATAGTATTAATTAGTGGTAAAGATGAAAAACAAGTAAAAGTAGCAAACGAATTATATGAAAAATTACAAAGCATGGGAATAGACACAATATTAGATGACAGAAATGAAAGACCAGGAGTAAAATTCAACGATATGGATTTAATTGGAATTCCAGTAAGAATAACAGTTGGTAAAAAAGTTGAAGAAGACATAATTGAATTTAAATTAAGAAATTCAGAAGAAGTAGAAGTAATAGAAATAAATGATGTAATTTCAAAAGTTGAAAATACTATAAACAAAAAATAAAGGCTTTAGCCTTTATTTTTTTGTTAAGATATTTAAAATTGCAGGATATAATTCATCTGCATGATTTTTCCAATTATCAACAATATCTTTTGCTTGATTTGGAGAACCAGCAAAGGTTTTTACTTCAAAAATAGTTTCGTTTTTTTCTACAATTTTACAAGAAATATCAAAGTAATTTTCACTACGAGGAGTATATTCTGCAATTATAGAATGTTCATTTTCAAAGCTATCCATTTCTTCTTTAAAATTGCTATCTACTCTTAATTTAATAATTCCAGGTAAAATATCTTGTGTTAAGCTTAAAGTTTCTTTTCCAAAATCAGTAATTTGGTAAAAAGTATGTTCTTCTTTTTCATAACTTGATATATAATTATTTTCTAATAAATCTAATAAAAATTGTTGAAAATAAAAGTAATTCATATCAGTAACAGCAAGAACTAAATTAAGTAATGCGTCATTTGAAATAGATTTTCCAACTTTATTTAAAATATATAAAATTAATACCTTATTTTCTGCTAAAGTTTCGTCATCTGAAGTTAATTTCAATTGTATCACTCCTTGATTTTATTTTTAATGAGTGAATTATAACATATTTTATAAAAAAATACTATGCTTTTAATAATTTTAATGATATAATTTAAAAAATAATTAAATTTAAGGGGCAAACATGTCAAATTTATATGAAATATTAGAGGTAAGTGAAAAGGCATCAAAAGAAGTTATAGATAAGGCTTATCATGTTCTAGTAAAAAAATATCATCCAGATTTACAACAAGGAGAAGAAAAACAGAACGCTGAAGAAAAAATGAAACAAATAAATGAGGCGTATGAAGTTTTAAGTAATGAGGAAAAAAGGAAAGAATATGATATAAGTCTAGAAGAACAAAGAAAACAAGAAAAAATAATAGAAGAACAAAAAAGAAACCAACAAATAAATGAATATGAACAAGAAAGAATACAAGAACAATTAGAAAATCAAGCATATTATAGAAATGAAAAACAAAATATTAATAAAAATACAAATGAAAACAATAACTACCAAAATATACAAAAAGAAATAAATAGAGCATATGCAAATGCATATAATAATTATTTAAGAAGCTTAGGTTACAAAGTAAAAGAACCATGGACTTTTAAAAGATTTTTAGAACTACTAAAGGTGTTAGCAATCCTAACAATTATTATTTTAATTATATGGTTTTTTCCACCAACACATAAATTATTAATAGAATTTTATGAAAATAATTTTATAATAAAAACAATAGTAAATATAATTTCAAATATTTTTCAAGGAATATGGAATGGAATAAGAAATTTTGTTATGGGACTATTTTAGTATAATGCAGAAGAAAAAGAATAAATTTAGTTATATAGTAAATAATCTATATATAATTTAAAATGAAAGGAAAGGTGCAAAAGATGGAAAGAAAAGTAAGAGTTGTACAATATGGTACAGGAAAAATGTCAGTATACACAATGCGCTATGTGTATGAAAAAGGAGCAGAAATCGTAGGAGCTGTAGATGTAAATCCAGCAGTTATAGGAAAAGACATTTCAGCTGTTATGGGAGGAGAAGAAAAAGGAGTTACTATAACTTCAAAAGAAAATGCAGAAGAAATGCTAAAAGAAGTAAAACCAGATATAGTAATAGTAACTACTATGAGTTTATTTAAAGATGTAGAAGATGCATTAATGCTTTGTGCTAAACTTGGAATAAATGCAATTACTACATGTGAAGAAGCTTTTTATCCAGCAAATTCTAACCCAGTAGCAACTAAAAAAATAGATGAACTTGCAAAACAAAATGGATGTACAATTACAGGAAGCGGATATCAAGATATATATTGGGGTGAATTAATCTCAGCAATATGTGGTTCAACACATACAATAAAGAAAATTAAAGGAAGCTCAAGCTATAATGTAGAAGACTATGGAATAGCATTAGCCAGAGCACATGGTTCAGGTCTAACACTTCAAGAATTTGACGAACAAGTTGCATCAGTAGATAGAATTTCAAATGAAGAAAGACAAAAAATGATAGATGCAGGAGAATATTTACCATCATACATGTGGAATGTAAATGGATGGCTTTGTTCAAAACTAGGATTAACAGTAAAATCTCAAACACAAAAAACAGTACCACACACATATAAAGAAGATATATATTCAGAAACTTTAGGAATGACAGTAAAAGCAGGAGATGCTACTGGAATGAGTGCAGTAGTAACAACTGAAACAGAAGAGGGAATTACAATAGAATCTGAATGTATAGGAAAAGTATATTCAAAAGAAGATTATGATAAAAACGAATGGACAATAGAAGGCGAACCAGATACAACAATAGTAGTTGCAAGACCTGCAACAGTAGAACTTACTTGTGCTACTATAGTAAATAGAATACCAGATGTTATAAATGGTATGCCAGGATATGTTTCTACAGATAAATTAGATGAATTAAAATACAGAGTAAAACCATTAAATGAATATGTAAAATAAAATATTAATTTTGCAGAAGATAAAAAAATACCAAGACTTAATTTTAAGCTCTTGGTGTTTTTTATTTTTGGTATGAACAAAATACTAAAAATTATGGGAAATATTAGAGGGATAACAAAAGATATTAGTGTTAGCAACACCATTCTTATATATGATTCCTTCAAAATGTTTCTTTTCCTCTTTTGTGGCAAGATTTAGAACATAATTAGGTCCTTTTTTGCCTATAAAATTTTTAGCTTCTTGTTCAATTTGAGATGTTACCATAGGCTTTGCCCTCCTTAAAATAATATTGAAAAGATTATATATGATTTCCTAAAAAATGTAAATATAAAAATGGAAAATAAAGGAAAAAGATATTGACAAAAATAGACAATGTTCTTGTCAAAAAGCATAGAATATGGTAAAATGCAAAAAATAAAAGTCAAAGAAGGAAGAAAAAATGAGAATAAGATTTAAACCATGGGCTAGACCAGAACTAGAAGCAAGTAAATTTTATATAGATAATCCACAAGATTATAAAGGAAAGTGGAAAACTTTATATAAAAATGAAGCACCATTTCATATAGAATTAGGTTGTGGTAAAGGAAGTTTCATTTCAAAACTTGCTGTAAAAAATAAAAATATAAATTATTTGGCAATAGATTTAGTAGATGCAATGCTTGGGTTAGCAAAAAGGAACATAGAAGAAACATATAAAAATGAAAACAAAGAAATAGACAATGTATATTTAACAAGGTTTGATATAGAAAGAATTTTCTTAATACTAGATAAAAAAGATAAAGTAGAAAGAATATATATAAATTTTTGCAATCCATGGCCTAGAGGAAAGCATCATAAAAAGAGATTAACACATACAAAACAACTAGAAAAATATAAAGAGTTTTTAATAGATGATGGAGAAATATACTTTAAAACAGATGATGATAACTTATTCGAAGACAGCTTAGTTTATTTTAAAGAAGCAGGTTTTAAATTAATTAAAAAGACATATGACTTGGAAAATGAAGAAGATTTCTGGGAAAACATTGAAACAGAACATGAAAAAATGTTTAAGGAACAAGGGATAAAAATAAAAGCATTAATTGCTAAAAAAATATAGAATATATTTTAAGACGCCTTTGTCATTTTTAAATAGAATATCTCAATTTTGAAAGGCTAAATTGATCCGTCTCCGAATGTCTTGAATAAAAAACTTTTCTTGGTAAAAACTAATTCTTATAAAGGAGTGAAAGATATGTTTTTACCAAGAGAAGTTTTTTTTGAAAAAGAAGCAGAAAATTATGAGTTAGGAAAAAGATTGCTAAAAAGGTATAGAGAAAAAGGTGTGCCTTGTAAAGAAATTGAAAACCATAATAACATTGAAGAAATGAGAAAAAAAGAAAATAAAGAATTTTGTAATATGAAACAAAATTTAATTATAGGAATAAGAAAAACTCATAAATTTGTACCAAATAATAAGATATCAGACTATTTAGTACCATATACATCTTCACGGATGTATTGCAATGTGTATGTATTGCTATCTAGTTTGTAATTATAACAAATGCGCATATTTAAGGTTGTTTGTAAATCGTGAAGAAATGTTAAATAAAATAATTAAAGTGTGTAACGAGAGTGAAAAAGAATTAGTACTAGAAATAGGTAGTAATAGTGACTTAATTTTAGAAAACACAATTACAGGAAATTTAGAATGGACAATAGAAAATTTTATAAGTAGAACAACAAAAGGATATTTAACTTTTCCAACTAAGTTTGGTATGGTAGATCCAATTTTGAATTTAAATCATGGTGGAAGAATAATAGTAAGAGTAAGTGTTAATCCACAAGAAATAATAAGTAAAATAGAAATAGGAACATCCCCCCTAAGCAAAAGAGTAGAGTCAATAAACAAATTGAAAGAAGCGGATTATAAAGTAGGAATTTTAATAGCACCAATTGTACTAATAGAAGATTGGAAAGAACAATATGAAGAATTAATAAAATATTTAGCAGAGAATTTGAGTGAAAAAGTAAAAAACAATGTATTTTTTGAACTTATTTTTATGACTTATAGTTATATTCACAATGCTATTAATACAGAGGCTTTTCCAAACAATCCAGTTCTTTATGATAAAGAAAAAATGACAGGGAGAGGCAGAGGAAAGTATACTTATAAAAAAGAAGTTAGGCAAGAAGCAGAGGAATATATAAGAATGCTTATGAAAAAATATTTTCCTAACAATGAAATAAAATATATTGTTTAAATTAAATAAATAAATAAATATGCTTTATTTATTTAATGCAAATAGAAATGTACATTTTGATGTAACCAATTTTGATAAATATGAATAATATATAGTACAAACAATATATATTGTTTTTTATATAGATTTTGGGAGGTAACGTTTAGTGAAATGTTACCTCCTATAATATTGTAAATTTAGAGTGTTTTTAGTATCACTAATTTTATTTAAAATATTGTATTTCTAATAAAATTATGATAAAATGCAAATGTTATAGAAAAAAGTTAAAAATGTAAGGAGGAAACAAAATGGAAAAGAAAACATTTTATATCACAACACCAATTTATTATCCAAGTGGAAAATTCCATATAGGAACAGCATATACAACGGTGCTTGCTGATAGTATGAAACGTTATAAAATAGCAAGAGGGTATGACTCTTACATGTTAACTGGATTAGATGAACATGGACAAAAAATACAAGAAGTAGCTTTAAAAAACGGAAAAACTCCACAACAACATGTAGACGAAATGGCAGAAACCGCTAAAAAATTGTGGAAATTAATGGATATAGATTATGATGATTTTATTCGTACAACAGAACCAAGACACACAAAAGTTGTAGAAGATATATTTGATAGATTAATGGAACAAGGTGATATTTACTTAGGAGAGTATGAAGGTTGGTATTGTACACCATGCGAAACATTTTTTACAGATACACAATTAGTTGATGGAAAATGTCCAGATTGTGGTAGAGAAGTAAAGAAAATGAAAGAAGAATCTTATTTCTTTAACATGAAAAAATACCAAGATAGACTAGTAAAATTTTATGAAGAAAATCCAGATTTTATAGCACCAGAATCAAGAAAAAATGAATTATTCAATAATTTTATAAAACCAGGTTTAGAAGATTTATGCGTAAGCAGAACAAGTTTTGATTGGGGAGTTAAAGTAAGGAAAAATCCAAAACATGTTGTATATGTTTGGTTAGATGCTTTAACAAACTACATTACAGCTTTAGGATATGGGTCAGAAGATGATAGTAAATTCAAAAAATACTGGCCAGCAGACGTTCATATTGTAGGAAAAGACATTATTCGTTTCCATGGTATATATTGGCCAATATTCTTAATGGCATTAGATTTACCATTACCTAAAAAACTATATGCACATGGCTGGATAATGATGAAAGACGGAAAAATGTCAAAATCTAAAGGAAATATTGTCTATCCAGAACTATTAATAGATAGATATGGATTGGATGCAACAAAATATTTCTTATTAAAAGAATTACAATATGGACAAGATGGAGTATTTACACCAGAAGGATTTGTAGAAAGATATAATATTGACTTATGTAATGACTTAGGAAACTTGTTAAATAGAACAATTGGAATGATGAATAAATACTTTGGAGGAGTTATTCCTAAATTAACTAATGTAAAAAATGAACAAGATGAAGAACTAGAAAAATATGTAATAGAAAAAGTAAAAGAATTTGAAGAAAACATGGATAGTATACATGTAAGCAATGCATTAGGCGAAATTTGGAATATAATTTCAAGAAGCAATAAATATATAGATGAGACAGCACCTTGGGTTTTAGCAAAATCAGAAACTGAAGAAGATAAGGAAAAATTAGCTTCTGTAATGTACCATTTAGTAGAGAATTTAAGAATAGTAGCAGTTTTATTAAAACCATTTATGAAAGAAACTTCTGAAAAAATGTTAAATCAATTAGGAATTAAAGATGAAAATCTTATTAATTGGGATAGCATAGAAGAGTATGGAAAAATAAAAGAAGGAATTAAAGTAATAGAAAAAGGTGAACCTTTATTTATGAGGTTAGACATGGAAGAAGAAGTAAACTATATTAAAGAAGGTATGAAGAAATAAAGTAAGAGAGGTGCTTTAAATGGACGAAAAACATAGACAATATTGTATAAGATTAGGAAATCCATATATGAAAGAAGAAAGTTTTAGAGAGCAAGTACAAGCACAAGGAAGTAATGCATATTCAATAGAAGAAAATACTATAAAGCCAGATGATTGGATAAAAAATAACAAAAGATTCACAAATTAGACATAATTTATTAGTAAAATAAAACAAAAGAAAGTAGAGCAATAAAATATAAAATTGCTCTTCTTTTCAAATGTTTAAGTAATAGGAGGAAAATATGAGCGATATTACAGTTTTAGTAGTAGATGATGAATCAAGAATGCGTAAATTAGTAAAAGACTTTTTAATGCAAAAGCAGTATAAAGTATTGGAAGCTGGAGATGGTGAAGAAGCATTAAAAGTATTTGAAGAAAACCAAAATAAAATTAATATAATATTGTTAGATGTTATGATGCCAAAGCTAGACGGCTGGTCAGTTTTAAGGCAAATCCGTCAAAAATCTAATGTTCCAATTATAATGCTAACTGCAAGAGGAGAAGAACAAGATGAATTATTTGGATTTGAGCTTGGAGTAGACGAATATATTTCTAAACCATTTAGTCCAAAAATATTAGTAGCAAGAGTAGAAGCTATTTTAAATAGAACAACTGAAAAGAAAAATGAAACAAAAGATTATGGTGGAATTGTAATAGATAGTGATGGAAGAACAGTAAAAGTCGATGGAAAACAAATAGAATTAAGCCTAAGAGAATATGAATTACTTAAATATTTAGTAGATAACAATGGAATAGCATTGTCTAGAGATAAAATTTTAAACAATGTATGGAACTATGACTATTATGGAGACACAAGAACAATAGATAGTCATATAAAGAAAGTAAGACATAAATTAGGTAAAAAAGGAAAATATATAGAAACTATTCGTGGAGTAGGATATAAATTTGAAGTAAAATAGGAGCAAATAAATGAAAGGTATTAAGGAAAATACAAAATCTGTACGTTTTAGATTATTTAGTTCTTTATGTATTATAGTAGCATTAATTGTATTATTTTTAATAATTATTAACAATGTAGTACTAGAAAGTTTTTACCTATATTCCAAAATTAAAAATGTAAAATTGGCATATCAAAAAATCAATGAAATATATGCTCAAGTAGATGAAAACGGGTATTATTCTAATATAGAAGATGAGTTAAATAGAATATCCATAAAAAATAATTTTGATATTTTAATTATGGATGCAAGGAATAATATTATATATAGCTCTGGTAAAAACTTAACAACTACGGTAGAAAAAATAAATGAAGTAATTATAGACAATAATGACAAGAATTTAATAGCACAAAGAATTGAAAACTTCGATAATCACGTTATATATGAAAATAATAATATAATAATTAGAAGAATAATTAACGAAAAAAATAGTATGAATTACATATTTTTAACAGGAACCCTTGAAAATGGAAACATTGTATATATACGTATCCAAGTAGCTTCAATACAAGAAAGTGTACAAATATCTAATAGATTGCTAATCTTTATGGGTGGATTTACAATTATAATTGCAAGTATTTTGGCATCATTTGTTTCAAAGAAATTCACTAAGCCTATAGTAGAATTGAATGATATTGCACAGAATATGTCAAAATTAGACTTTAGTAAAAAATACAAAGTAAATGACACAGATGACGAAATTAACAATTTGGGAAAAAGCATAAATAGCATGTCAGACAAATTGGAAGCTACAATAAATAGGTTAAGAGACTCAAATATAGAATTAGAAAAAGATATAGAAGAAAAATCTAAAATAGATGAAATGAGAAAACAATTCATATCAGATGTATCTCATGAATTGAAAACACCAATTGCTTTAATACAAGGTTACGCAGAAGGACTTGTAGAAAATGTAAATACAGATGAGGAATCTAGAAAATTTTATGCAGAAGTTATTTTAGATGAATCCAACAAAATGGATACATTAGTAAAACAATTACTAGAGCTAATGAAACTAGAATATGGAAAACGTGAATTTAATAATGTTCAATTTAATATTGTAGAATTAGTAAATGAAGTAATAAGAAAATGTGATGTTATGATAAAAGAAAAAGGTGCTCAAATAAAATTTGAAAACACAGAAGAACTACTAGTTTGGGCAGACGAATTTTATATAGAGCAAGTTGTAACAAATTACTTTACAAATGCTATAAAACATGTTAAAGAAGTAAATGGACAAAAAGAAATAAGAATAACAATTAATAAAACTAAAAAAGATAAAGTAAGGATATCTGTATTTAATACCGGAGACAATATAGATGAAATAGAGCTAGACAGAATATGGAAACGTTTTTACAAAGTAGATGCTTCTAGAAATAGAGAAGATGGAGGAACAGGAATAGGATTATCTTTAGTAAAAGCAATAATGAATAATTATGAAAATGACTATGGAGTATTAAATAAAGAAAATGGAGTAGAGTTTTATTTTGAAATGACATTATCTGAAGATGCTAAAAAATAGCATCTTTTTTTATATAGTAGGAAAGTTCTCCTTGTAGGAGAACTTTCTGTACTAGATAAA
>USDF01000040.1 GCA_900553405.1 uncultured Clostridium sp.
TTGCACAAAACAAGCAAGCACTTTATGAGACATTATTGATGACAAATAAATTAACTCATCATCTTCTTTTAGTAAGTAGGTCTTGTGAAAATTATTATAAAGAACTAATGGAAAATTATATTAAGAATGATGAAAGACTGTCTGAAAAAAACAAAGAATTAAATCCATTGGAATGGACAAAATTAATGAACAACTATAAAAATACAGCAGAAGAAATTGTCTTAAATGAATATGTTTTTATATAAATAATCTTCAAAAAAGAGGAAAAAATTATCAAAATAATTTAATCCTCTTTTTTTTTTATTAAGTATGGGAGTAAAGTTCTTGTCTAGCCAGCACTGAATTTGTACTCCCGTACAAATTCTATTATGGAAATTCCCATACCCTTTAATAACAATCTTTATTTTATATTTAACTTTCTTCTTTGATGAATTAATATGTACGCTAATGTTAATTGTGCTAACATAAAGAAGGCAGATAGTCCAAACATATATCTTAAACCAATAGCATACATGATTCCACATAAAAATGTACCAATTGCTTCTCCTAATGAACCAACCATATATCTTAAATTAGTATATGCTAATTGTTTATCAAGTTCGATACTATTAATATAAGGTGCATCTGTAACATTTTCATATGCCGTTGAAACTAGTAAAGACCAAGACATTGCACATATTACAACCACAATATTATTTGATAAAAATGCTAGAGTATAGCCTAAAAATCTTATTCCAAACTTTATAGTTATTGTAATGTAATCGTTTTTTGGAGTAAGAAATTTAAGAGCTACTATTCCTATTATATCAGCAAGTATTCCTATAATTAAAAAATACTTTGTTGCTGCACTATCTGTAAAATTTAAATAATTAGTTAGGGTTAGCATTTTTAATCCCAGTGCAGTAGAATATGCCACTTGTCCTATTAAATAATATATAATATAAGTTGTTCTAAATTTATTTGTAAAAATATATTTAAATATATTTTCATTCGAAGTTTTTGTCTCAACACTTTCTAGTTTAACATTAGATAGAATTATTAATGATATAACGGAAAATATAATTGAAATTAATAAACATAAATTATAATTAAATACTATTCCTAATATTGTTTTTCCAATTACAAATCCACCTATTAAAACTCCTAAATCTCGACCTGTATATTCTACTAACTTTCTCTTACTATATAAAGTATTACTTTTCTTAATCGTAACAATTAATGGATAAATACTAATAATTATTAATCGTGATTATATCAATAATAATAGATAAATTAATAAATGAACCTAAATTTGTATTATTTATAAAAAATAATATAACTAAATTTATTATTTTAATTAGTAAAGCAATTGTTATAAAATTTTTTATCTTATTTAATTTTATATATTTTGAAAAAATTAATATACCAATTACACAGGATAATGTTCCAAAACTTAAAATTCTACTTATTTGTGTTGGGTCAAGTCCATTATCTTGCATCCATAATTGTCTAAAATTATTCCATAATCCAATTGATATACTAAATAATAATAGTATAATTAATATTTTATTTTCTGTTTTTTTCCATATCTTACTCATTTATTACTCCTTTGATATCCCTTATTATTTTAAATTATATTCCTTTATTAATTGCATATCTCTGTTATAAACCCATATATATTTTATCGTTGATATAAATGGATTAAATTTTTGGTTTGCTAACTGAATAGATTTATCCAATGTATCGCTTGTACAAAGTGTAGCGTGAGGTATATATTTTCTTTTTCTTCTTTTTTCTAACATATAATTATTTAATTCTGTATTAAAATATTGTTTTAATTCCATTAAAATTTCTTTATTATATGGTTCAATATATAATGTTTCATTATTACAAGTATTCAAATTTTTAAATTCTATATTAAAAGCGCTAATTTTTTCTACTATTACATCTAATTTATCAATAAATTCTTTTTCATTTTTACAATTATATAAATCAATAGTTATATGTGGCAACCAATTTCTTTCTCTATCTATAATCCTATTATTTTTTAAATAATCTTTAATACTTTGAATATAATATTTAGATTCAGTATCAAATCCATATTGTAATACATAATCGTACATAAAATACCTCCTGTAAAATTAACTAACAAAATTATACTATAAATTACAAAAAATTCCTATACTTCCTTGAAAAAACTTGGGAATTACTATATAATGTTTTAGAAAGAGAGTGTTATAGTTCGTAAGCTGTTGCTTAACCGCTCCAAAAAATAAGAAAGAAGGAAATATAAATGAAAATAGGAATAGTAGGACTTCCAAATGTAGGAAAATCAACATTATTTAATAGTATAACAAATGCAGGAGCAGAATGTGCAAACTATCCATTTTGTACAATAGAACCAAACGTAGGAGTTGTACCTGTACCAGATGAAAGATTAGATAAATTAACCCAAATGTATAAACCAGAAAAAACAACACATGCAATAATAGAATTTGTTGATATTGCTGGTTTAGTAAAAGGAGCAAGCAAGGGAGAAGGACTAGGAAATAAATTCTTATCACATATTAGAGAAGTAGATGCAATAGCACATGTTGTAAGATGCTTCAAAGATTCAAATATTGTCCATGTAGATGGAAGTATAGATCCTTTAAGAGACATAGAAACAATAAATCTAGAACTTATATTTTCAGATATGGAAATGGTAGATAAAAGATTAGATAGTGCTAAAAAAAGATTAAAAGCAGATAAGAAAGCAGCAAGTGAAATAGAAGTATTAGAAAAAATAAAAGTAGCATTAGAACAAGGAAAATGTGCAAGAACAGTAGAACTTACAGATGAAGAAAAAGAACAAATAAAAGATTTGTATTTACTTACTTCAAAACCAGTTTTATATATAGCAAACGTTTCAGAGGAGCAAATTGAAAATGCAGAAAATGATGAAATGGTAAAACAAGTAAAAGAATTTGCTAAAACAGAAAATGCAAAAGTAATTCCTCTTTGTGTAAAAATAGAAGAAGAATTATCTAGTCTAGAAGGTGATGATAAAAAAGAAATGTTAGAAGCATTAGGTCTTAGCGAATCTGGATTAGATAAAGTTGTAAAAACAAGTTATGATTTATTAGGTTTAATGAGCTTCTTAACAGCAGGAGAGCCAGAAGTAAGAGCTTGGACAATAAAGAAAGGAACAAAAGCACCACAAGCAGCAGGAAAAATACATTCAGATATTGAAAGAGGTTTCATTAGAGCAGAAGTAGTTTCTTATGATGATTTAATAAGAGAAGGATCTATGCTTGCATGCAAGGAAAAAGGATTAGTTCGTTCAGAAGGAAAAGAATATGTAATGCAAGATGGAGACATAGTTTTATTTAGATTTAATGTATAACATTAATAACTAAAGATTACTCAGGCAAAATCAGAGTAGGTAATAGAATATGAGATAAATATTTGAAAATAAAAAATGCAATGGTGGAGATTAAAAATAAATTTCCACCATTTTTATATAAAATAAATTAGAATGTGTTTAAACTTTTCAAAAAATTAGAATTTATCTAAATCTATTCGAATATTGTTTTTGAAATTAGTTATTATCACACATTTTCTTAGTGCAATTAGCCATATAAAATTTCTTTTCAGCTAATTTATCTTGAACTCCACGAAGAGCCTCACCGAATCTTTGGAAGTGAACAATTTCTCTTTGACGTAAGAAACGAAGAACATCCAAAACTTCAGGGTCATCTTTTGAAAGATCAATTAATTTTTCATAAGTTGCTCTAGCTTTTTGTTCTGCTGCTAAGTCTTCTTGAAGGTTTGCAATAGGGTCACCTTTAGCAGCTATATAGCTTGCTGTCCAAGGATTACCAGCAGCTGAACTAGGGTAAACATCTACTCCATGGTCTGTATAATATGCGCCAAGTCCAGCCTTTTCTAATTCTTCAGGACAAACGCCATCTGTTAATTGATGTACTAAACTTCCAACCATTTCTAAGTGAGCAAGTTCTTCTGTACCTATATCATTTAAAATTGCTTTTGCATTTTCATCTGGCATAGCAAATCTTTGAGATAAATAACGAAGAGAAGCACCAAGTTCTCCATCAGGTCCACCATATTGAGAAATTATATATTTAGCAAGTCTAGGATTTGGACATTTTATATTTATTGGGTATTGTAATACTTTATTATAAGTCCACATTAAAAACTCCCCCTTTCCCAAGGCCAAGGTCCTTCAAGCCATCTCCATTTATTACATGGGAAAGCTATAGTAAGAGGTCCAAATGCCTTTTGATATTGTTCCATTAATTCGTTAAGTTTAGTAGCATACTCTCTGTGAAGACAAAGAGCTTTTTCATCTTCTGGGTGTGTATCTAAATATTCTGCAAGTTCTACAATTGCAAATTTTAAACAACGAATTTTTTGAAGCATTTCTTCTCTAGTTTCTTGTTCTTCCTCGCAAGTTTCTTCAGCTCCAATATTAGTGAATTCATAAGAATATACTGGAATTCTTGGAGTATTACAACTTGGACTACAACAACAATTATTGTTATTTGAATTCATACCAATTCCGGCAGTTGTAGGCATAGCATTAGGATAATCAGTATTTTCTACCATCATATTAGCATTATTGTTCATCATATAGTTGTTATTACAAGAACAGCCACAACCACAATTTCTATTTTCATTTTCTAACATTTGTTACACCCCTCTCCAATAGTATTCATAGCTTTTATAAAAGCATTTTCTTCAACAGATTGACATGGTGAATATGGGCTAACAAGCTCAGGAAAAATAGTTCCCATTTTTAAACCAACACATGGAGTAAAAGTCTTATCCATTGTTTGAATAGGAACGTAACTTTGTGCAAGTAAAGGATTTTGAGGGAAAACAGATTCACCTTGTTCAAAACCACAATTACATGCATTATCATCTTTTTTTGTATAATAATCAGCTGCAACACCATAATCATTACAAATTGTTTCTAAAACATTTTGATCAAAATTATTTTGACAACAGCATCTTTTGTACTTACAATTATACATGTTTAAAGCCTCCTTAATTTTAAAGATTTATAGTACATAATATGAGAAAACAAAGAAAAATGTTACAAAATAAAGAATAATGTAGAAATTATGTAAAATAAATTTAGTGATTAGTATAGACTTTTTTGAATAAATATTATATAATATATTAGCTAAAAAGGAAGGTGAAAATATAAAAGATGACAGACACAATAAAAAGTCGTTACAAAGTAGATAAGTCACCAGATCAAATTTCATATGAACAACAGGTGGGATTGAAACATAATGAAGAATACAAACAGAGAGTGGAACAAACTTTTCTACAAATAGTTAACTTATTTATTGGCAGATATCAAGGAGTTTCAATAGAACCTCCTAGAGGAAGAGAAAAATCTTTAAAAAGTTTAAAAGGAAAAATAGATAAATTAGAAATAGAAAGACTTTGTAAATTATATGCAATAGAAGGCATAAATTTAGAAGAAAAACAAAGACTATGTAATTTGATAATAAGTAAAATAGACCAAAATAAAAAAATAGACAGAACAGAGGAAATAACAGAAGAAATAAATAAACTATTTTATGGAAAAATAGAATCTTTTAAACAAATACAAAATTTAGTAAATCAAATACAATTAAGTGATAACATGAAAACGGCATGTTTAAGAGTTGCTAAAATAAGGTTACAAAACGGCGAATTAGAAAAAAATGAAGAATTAATAAATAGTATAGAAGAAAAGTATGGTAGAGAAGCTGCAGTAAGAGAAAAAAGAAAAGAAAAAAATTTATTACATTGGGAATGTGTAGAAGAAATGCAAGAAGATAGAAATATAGAAGAAAAACTACATAAACCAATGGAATATTTAAAAACTAAAGATTTAAGAGCTTTTAAAATTGTTATTGCAAATGTACCAGATGAGTTAGACACAGATAATATAAGAATAAAAAGAATTATAGACAAAAGAAATAAGACACATGGAGAAGAACTAAAAAAATATAATGATATGTGTTGTATTGAAGTAGAGAAAGATTTCGCAAATTATCTGCTAAATAATCCTGAATTACTAAGAAGTTTAAATGTTGAAATACCAATCGATGGATATAAAAGAAAAGATAAAGAAAATGGCTATATAGCTGATCATATAAAATTTCATTACATAGATCATCCAGAATATACATTTGAATTACAACTTCGTTCTATTTATAGAGAAGAATTATCAAGAGCAAATGGGCCTGCAGCACATGATAAAAGGTCAGGAAAAGAAAGAATATTTCCTAATGTAGAAAATAAAGAAGTGTTTTTAAAAGAATTAAAAGAGAGAACACCAAGCTACACAATATTAGAAGATAGACCAAATGGATATAATATAAAAAGATGTAATCTAATGGAAAATATGTTTGAATATTATTTAGGATATATAAAATTAAACTCAAAAGAATACCAAAAAGCTATAGAATATGTAAGAGAAGATATGGAAAAAGAAAAATAGGTAATTTATAGTTGCCTATTTTTCTTTTTATATAAAAAAACTATTGATGTAAAAATTTATAATTGTTAATTATAATTTATCAAAATATTAAGTATTAATAAAATTTAATAATAGCATGAAGTTTAGATTCATCTTCATTTTTTATAGTAACAAAATGTTCACCATCTACAAAAGAGTAGAAACATTTTAATTTTTCACCAAGTAAAGCAGCGTTTTTATACATTATTTCAAAATTATTAAAAGTATTATTTTCATATACATCTTTTGGAAGAGCTTCATAAGCTAAATCTAAATAATAAGTGTTATGCATATGATTATTAATATCTAAATCTCTTCTAGAAACAGTATATTCATATACACTAGAATAACTATCAGGTTCAAGAATTTTTTTAAACTCAAAATCATCACCAAACACAGATTTAGAATCATATATATATTTATGAACTAAATCATCTGTTAATCTAACTAATCCTTTATCAAAATGAATTAAAGTCCATTTTGAAGTACCAATAACACATAACTCATTATTACTATTATAAAGCTCAAAGTCACGCATACAACAAGCTCTTTTAATACCTCTAGACCATGTTCTAACTTTAACTGGATTACCATCATATTTAATATTCTTTAAAACCTTAATTTTCCAATGTAGAAGAATCCAACTTAATCTTGTTTGTTCAATATTTTTTATACCAAGACCAGCTTCATTGGATTGAAAACCTCCAATATCTTCAAAAAAAGATAAAATACCCTTATTAGAAAGTTCCAAATTAGAATTAATATCTCTAATAGTTAAATCAAATTCTTGTTCACAATATGCCATATTAAAATCACTCCTTAAAAACTTTAACAATTATAACACAAAATTTATAAAATGCTACAAAAAATGTAAAAAATCTGGTAAACTATATATAAATATTTAAATAGAAGAGGTAAAAATGTTAGAACAATTGATAGAATGTAATATATGCCCACATAAATGTAAAGTAAATAGGTTGGAAGGTAAATCAGGAAGATGCAAATGTAATGACAAAATAAAAAATGCATTAGTATCAACACATATGTATGAAGAGCCGTGTATAAGTGGTACAAATGGTTCTGGAACAATATTTTTTTCTAATTGTAATTTGTCATGCAAATTTTGTCAAAATTATGAAATAAGCCAGTTAGGAAAAGGCCATGAAATTACAATAGAAGAGCTTGCAAGTATTATGATAAAACAACAAGAAGCGGGAGTTCATAACATAAACTTAGTAACACCAACTATGTATGCATACCAAATAATAGAAGCAATTAAAATTGCAAGAAAAAATGGATTAAATATTCCTATAATATATAATTCAAATGGGTATGAAAACGTAGAGACAATAAAAGATTTAAAAGGCTATATAGATGTATATTTACCAGACTTAAAATATTATTCAAATGAGATAGCTGTGAAATATTCAAAGGCACCAAATTATTTCGAAATTGCAAGTAAAGCAATATTAGAGATGATAAGCCAAGTAGGAGCTCCTAAATTTGATGAAGATGGAATGATAAAAAAAGGAGTAATGATAAGACATTTAGTGCTTCCAAATCATATTCAAAACAGCAAAAATGTTTTAAAGTGGATAAAAGAAAATATTCCAGAAGAAATATATATAGATGTAATGGCACAATATTTTCCTACATACAAAGCAAAAGAAGATGAATTAATAAATAGAAAATTAACTAAAAGAGAATATAGAGAAATAGAAGAATATTTTTATTTGCTAGATTTCAAAAATGGTTACATGCAAGAACTTGGAGAACATGAGGAAGAATATGTACCAAAATGGGATATTTAAAGGATATTTTGAATGGAAACTTTTAACATCTAAATAAAATATATAAAAAACTAAAAAATATTTGCTAATTACAAATACAAAGTGTATAATAAAAAAATAGGAGGTAGTTATGAAAAAAAATAATATCATTTTTCCAAATTATGAACATAGTATATTAAATTTAATAAATACAATATTAAAATATTATAAGGTAGAAACAAAGTATAATTCTTTACCAGAATTAGAAAAAACATTGCAAAAAGGATATAAAAATGTAGTTTTAATAATATTGGATGGAATGGGTGAACACATATTAAAAAATATTTCACCTGATAATTTTCTATATAAAAACCATAAAGATATAATAACATCTGTATGCCCATCTACAACTACTGCGGCAATGACTACATATTATTCAGGAAAGCCTCCTATAGAAACAGGTTGGATTGCTATGTCACAATATTTTAAAGAATATGGTAGAGCTATTGAAATGTTAAGAAAGGTATATTCATATACATATGAAAAAATAAATACTTCAAGAATGGATGTATATGATTTAATAAAATATATTCCAGTATATGAACAAATAGAAAAAGTAAATCCTGATGTTAAAGCATATGAAATAGATCCTTTAAATTGTGGAGCAAGAAGTAAAAGAAGTATAAACGCGAATACTATAGAATTAATGTGTGATTCTATAAAAGCTATATGTCAAAATAAAGAAAAAAACTTTGTTTTAGCATATAATGACAATCCAGATGTTTTATTACATAAGTATGGTTGTGATTCAAATGAAGTTAAAGAATTTATAAAGAATGCAGAAGAACAAATAGAAAAAATGTGCAAAGAATTAAATAATAGTGATACATTAATTATTATCTCTGCAGATCATGGACATAAAAATATAGAAAAAATCTATAATATATTAGACCTTAAAGAAATAAATGATTGTCTAATTATGCCACCTAGTTTAGAATCTAGGGCTGTAACATTTTTTGTAAAAGAGAATAAAAGAGAAAAATTTGAAGAATTTTTTGAAAATAATTTAAAAGATGAATTTATATTATTTACAAAAGAAGAGTTTTTGAGTAGAAATCTTTTAGGATATGGAACACAACATGAAAAAATAGATGACTTTTTAGGAAATTATATAGCTGTAGCAATATCAGGTTCAATAATAAAATTAGATAATTATACATCAAAAGAAAAGCCTAATAAAAAATCTACACATTGTGGATTTACACCTAATGAAATGGAAGTTCCATTAATAGTAATAGATTGTAAATAATAGAATAATTAGAAATTTATGAAACTCTAATTGAAAAAATTTTAGACTATTATAAATTTTTAAATATAAAAGGTACTATGATTTTCATAGTACCTTTTCAAGGTTTTATTGCGTAACTGTTAATGAGGCATAAAGTCTTTAGTATTATTCCTAATTCTCTCAGGAAGTTCATTCCAGTGTGTAGCTAAAGCTGCTTTGATATCATCACAGGTTTCATTAATCTTATCGATAAAAGGATAAGCTCTCCAGTCCCAAATGCCATCAGGAAGCCCAGTATAGTCCTTATATAAGAGAAGTTGTCTTACATACTGGCGAGGAATGTAAAGATTAGGGTCATCGTTAATTCTCCAAAGGTTATTATTTGTATCTCTTACAAGTAAGTAAGAATTTTTTTGATACAAAGGTAAATCTTCATAAGAAATAAACCTTAAAGGAAATCCAGCAAATTCCTCAATGCTATTAGCAGATAAACTGCTAGCTACAACATGAGTGTGAGAGTGAACAATTGAAGTCTTAGATTTGCTAGCGCCACCATTGCCACTTCCATTTTCCCATACTAAAAATTGAGAATCACCATAGGTCAGGTTAAGGATGTATTCAACATCATCTAACACCTGTAAAAATTCTAACCGTTTTTCCAAAGAAAGTTCTCCATTGGACATAACGTGGTCAAAAGGAATAATGAGTAAATAACCTTTAACAAATTCTCCAATTGTAGGCATTACAAAGAAGTTTTCACTCCTATATAATGTTCTATGAAGATTGATGTCTTTGTCCATAAATCCATCATCCATATACCTACAATAAGGACAGTCAGAACGCTTAAATGGTTCTGATGAAGCGGAAGTATCAGACTTAAGGTCTCCGATATCACAATGATGATAATTTGCAATTGCACTAAATTGCTGAGCAATATTGCCCTTTTTAGCATTTATAGCATTAGTTTCAGGGACTAAAGTGTAATTGCTTTCTATCACAGCGATATTAATCACTGTAGAATTTTTAAATTCAGAGATTTCAGTTACTCCACGACAAACAACACTCTTGTTACGGTTAAATACTTCAAAAACTGTTTCTGGTTTAAGAGAAACATCTGTAAAGGAGCAGATGCCTTTAAAATTGATTTGATGTATAGCATCTAATACAAGTTCCTCAGAACCAGTTAAAATGAATAGAATCCGAGTCGTTTTCATTTTTTCCATAGTTGCACCTATAACCTTTCTAAAAAAAGCATTATTAATAGTTGCCATAATACTACTACAAAAAAATATAAAAATCAACAAAATATGATATTTTTTTAAAATTTGTCGAAATATTTTTTGAATAAAAATACAAAAAACATTGACATAAAATAAGAATGAAAGTAGAATAATAATATATTATACAAGGAGGTAAATAAAATGGAATTTACACAAGAGGAAATGGAAATAATTGATAGAGAATTAGCAAAAGCAGATGAAGATATAAAGAATGGAAGAATATATACTGAAGAAGAATCTTTAGAGTTTATAAACAATTTCATAAGGAGTATTAAACATATATAAAATTATAAAGTCTGAAAATGCAAATTTTAATATAATAAGTATATATCTTTATATTCAATTCAAATTATTAAATCCAATAGCTTCACAAAATTTTCTATACAATATAAATTCAAAAATTAATAATCTAAAAATATTTCCATACATAGGTAAAATTTATAAAAACAGAAAAGAACGTTTTATAATTCACAAAAATCATAAAAAATCTTTACAAAAAAATATGCTTATGATATATTTGAAAAAATAAATGTAACAATATAAGGAGGTTTTGTTATGACAGAAGCAGATAAACACTTTATAGAAACATGCAAAAAAATAATAAAAGAAGGATATTCATCTAAAGGAACAGGAGTTAGAACTAGATGGGAAGATGGAGAAGAAGCAAATTATATATCATTAGTTGGAGTAACTAATGTATATGATGTAGGAAAAGAATTTCCTATGATAACATTAAGAAATAATTCACAAACAGTAAAAAGAGCAATAGACGAAATATTATGGATTTGGCAAAAAAAATCTAATAATGTAAATGATTTGAATTCACACATTTGGGACCAATGGGCAGACGAAGATGGCTCAATAGGAAAAGCTTATGGTTATCAAATGGCTAAAAAATATCAATTTAAAACAAAAGAAGGGATAAAAGAAATGGACCAAGTAGATTATGTATTATATCTACTAAATCATGATCCAGCAAGTAGAAGAATAATGACAAACATATTCAACCATGAAGATTTAAAAGATATGAATTTAGAACCATGTGCATATGGAACACAATGGTTAGTTAAAGGTGGAAAACTTCATTTAATATTAAATCAACGTTCACAAGATATGCTTGCAGCTAATGGATGGAATACTATGCAATATGCAGCACTTCTTTGTATGTTTGCACAAGTAGCAGGTTTAGAAGTAGGAACTTTAACACATAATATAGGAGATTGTCATATATATGATAGACATGTTCCATTAATAGAAAAATTAATAGAAGCAGAAAGTATGGATGTACATCCAAAATTAGTTATAAAAAATCCAACTAAAAATTTCTATGATTTCAAAGTAGAAGATTTTGAAATAGAGGGATATGATTATAATAAAGATATAAAACTTGGAAAAATTCCAGTTGCAATTTAAACAAGAGGAACGGTCCTTTTCGTTCCTAACGTTCGGAGGATAATAAAATGTTAAGTATTATAGTAGCAGTAGCGAAAAATAATGTAATAGGAAAAGATAATAAGCTAATTTGGCATTTACCAGAAGACTTAAAAAGATTTAAAGCTTTAACTACAGGACACACCATAATAATGGGAAGAAGAACTTTTGAATCATTAGGCAGAGTATTACCAAATAGAAAACATGTAATATTATGCAATGATATGAAAATGAATGTGGAAAATGAAAATATAGAAATATTAGAAGATATTTCTATGTTAGACAAATATATTAATTCTAAGGAAGAAAATTTTGTGATAGGTGGTGCTACAATATACAAATTGTTAATGCCATATGCAAGTAAAATGTATATAACACACATTAATGAAGAATTTGAAGGGGATGTTTATTTTCCAGAAATAAGTAAAGATGAATGGCAAGTTGTTGAAAAAGAGCAAGGAATAAAAAATGAATCTAATCCTTTTGATTATGAGTATGTAACATATGAAAGAATAAAATAGAAAAAAGCAAAATTATTAACTAAAATAGGTTAATAATTTTGCTTTTTAATTTTCACTTGTACATTTAAAACATCATAAAATAATATAAGAAGGAGGTTTTAAATGGCAAAAGTAATTGTATATAATAATGACACAAATAGAATGGAAATATATTATAGAGATTTATCAGAGGCGATGCCTTATAATACAAATAAAACATTAACAGTAAGAGAATTTAGAGGAGCTAGTAGCAGTAACACTTTGTGGACAACTAAAAAAGTAATGCAAGCGTGGAATAAACAAAGAGAATTATATGGGGCGCCAATTCCAGTGGGATACGCATTTAGAAGACCATGGGAAGGTGGACATGGAACACAAAGCCAACATTATGCAGGAACAGCATTTGATGTGGGGCAAAGATGGACAAATGCACAAAGAGCAGTATTAAGAAAAAGTGCACAGAACTCAGGATTATGGAGTTATATAGAACCTGTTGAAATTTCACCTACTTGGGTTCACTTTGATAGAAGACAATATCCACCCGCATGCTCGACAGGAGGTTTTCCATTACTTAAAAGAGGAAGTTTAAGCGTATATGTTTTAATTGCACAAGATGATTTAAATACACTAGGATATACGACAGGAGGATTAGATGGAATCTTTGGAAGTGGAACTTATAATACTGTTAGGAGGTATCAAGCAAGTAGAGGACTTATTGTAGATGGAATAATAGGATGTAATACATGGAGGTCACTACAAGAAAATGTATTGGGTACAGGAAGAACTTCTACAACACTAGATTAATTTAAGTATATAAATATAATAAAACTAAGAAACTAACAGTCTATACTAAATGGAGTTTCTTAGTTTTTATTTTTTTAATCCAAAAAGTATTGACTAACAAGTAAAGTATTGTTAAAATAATTTTGTTAAAGAATGTAACAACTTATAAACATAAAATTGTACATTGAAAAATATTATTTAAGTTTTAGAAAGAAATTAT
>USDF01000041.1 GCA_900553405.1 uncultured Clostridium sp.
AATCTTAAGTGAAATATGTGCATAATAAACCGGAAATTTATTATTGCCATTTATACCAAATAAAAATTTATAAAAAAGGCTTGCTTTTGCAAGCTTTTTGTGATAAAATAATGAACGTTAAAAATACACACACTTTATTAGTTTAAAAAGAGTGCTTGTATAAAACATACAAGTCTTTTTAAATGCTTGAAATAATGTGGAGGTAAAACTAAAAGGAGGAATGAAAAATGGCAGTAGTTGCAATGAAACAATTACTAGAAGCTGGTGTTCATTTTGGACATCAAACAAGAAGATGGGATCCTAAAATGGCAGAATACATTTTCCAAGCAAGAAATGGTATTCACATTATAGACCTACAAAAAACATCTAAAAAATTAGATGAAGCATATGCATTTATGAAAGAACAAGCTGAAGAAGGAAAAACAGTTCTATTTGTTGGAACTAAAAAACAAGCTCAAGAATGCATGAAAGAAGCTGCTGAAAAGAGCGGTATGTACTATGTTGACCAAAGATGGTTAGGAGGAATGCTAACAAACTTTGGAACTATTCGTAAAAGAGTAGAAAGATTAAAAGAATTAGAAACAATGCAAGAAGATGGTACTTTTGAAGTATTACCTAAAAAAGAAGTAATTCTTTTAAAGAAAGAAATGGAAAAATTGGAGAAAAACTTAGGTGGAATTAAAGAAATGACTGAAATTCCAGGAGTTTTATTCGTAGTAGATCCTAAAAAAGAAAGAATAGCTATATTAGAAGCTAAAAAATTAGGAATTCCAGTTGTAGGATTAATAGATACAAACTGTAATCCAGAAGATTTAGATTACCCAATTCCAGGAAATGATGATGCAATTCGTGCAGTAAAATTAATTGCTGACACAATGGCAAATGCTATTATCGAAGGAAGACAAGGTGAATCTATGGATTCAGACGTAGCAGAAGAAATGGTTAACGAAGATGTAGAACCAGAAAGCATTGAAGAAGTAGTAGAAGCTACTGAAGAAGTTAAAGAATAATAGTTGAAAACAAAAAAGGGTAGAGCCTTTATCTGCTCTATCCTTTTAAAATAAAATTTATAAAAAGGAGAGCAATAATACTATTTGAATACTAATTCACAAGGTGAGGGGACATTCCTTAAACTAAGTGAAAGTGACCAAATGGTAAGGTGTGTCCCCTGACATAAAAAGGAGGAAATAAAATGATTACAGCTAGCCAAGTTAAGGATTTAAGAGAAAGAACAGGTGCAGGTATGATGGACTGCAAAAAAGTTTTAACAGAAACAGATGGAGATGTAGAAAAAGCAATCGAATTATTACGTGAAAGAGGACTTTCAAAAGCAGCTAAAAAATCAGGAAGAATAGCAGCAGAAGGTTTAGCAGCATCTTACATAAGTGAAGACAAAAAAGTAGGTGTTGTAGTAGAAGTAAATGCTGAAACAGATTTCGTTGCTAAAAATGAAGAATTTAGAAGCTTTGTAGCAGATGTTGCAAAACAAATAGCTGTTAAAGCACCAGCTACAGTAGAAGAATTATTAGCTGAAGAATCAATGGCTGAACCAGGAAAAACTGTGTCAGAAGTTTTAACATCTAAAATAGCTACAATTGGTGAAAATATGTCAATTCGTAGATTTGAAAGATTTGAAACTAAAGAAGGAATGATTAAAGATTACATTCATGGAGATGGAAAAATTGCAGTTTTAGTTGAAATGGAAAATGCTACAGAAGAATTAGCAAAAGACGTTTGCATGCAAATAGCAGCAGCTAGACCTGAATATTTAGATAGAGAATCTGTACCAGCTGAAAGAGTAGAAAAAGAAATGGAAATCTTAAAAGCACAAGCTATGAATGAAGGAAAACCAGCAGAAATAGCAGAAAAAATGGTACAAGGAAGAATTGGAAAATTCTACGGAGAAATTTGTTTAGTAGAGCAACCATTTGTTAAAGATCCAGATCAAAAAGTTGGAAAAATGGTAGAATCTAAAGGTGCTAAAATAATAAGATTTGCAAGACTTGAAAAAGGTGAAGGATTAGAAAAAAGAGAAGAAAACTTTGCTGAAGAAGTTGCAAAACAAATAAACGGATAATAAATATAAAATAAGTTATGATATTAAAATCATAGCTTATTTTTTTGCTTCGTGCCCGAAAACAGTTTAAAAAATATCTTAAATAACTTGTAATTAGTAAGTTTTTTAGATATAATTAGGCATATGAAAAATAGGAGGATTAAATAAAAATGAATTCAGAAGAAAAAAATACAAAAATGAAATTTAATGTTTTAGCGATTATTTGTATAATTTTATTTAGCTTTTCACTAGCACCAGTAACACTTCAAAATGATACATATTATACAATAAAGATTGGAGAACATATTATAAATGAGGGAATAGATATGCAAGATCCATTTTCTTGGCATGAAAACTTACCTTATACATATCCTCATTGGGCATATGATACAGCAACATATCTAATATATAATTTAGGACAAAACACAGGAATAGCAGATGGAGGAATGTTATTTATTTACATTACTACTGCAATCTTAGCTTGTGTACTAGGGGTATTAATGTATATTACAGCAACAAAATTAAGTAAAAATAACTTAATTTCATTTATATTAACAATGTTGGCAATGTACTTATTAAAAGACTTTATAGCTGCACGTGCACAATTAGTAACATTTATATTATTTGTACTTACAATACTGTTTATAGAAAGTTTCTTAGAAACAAAGAAAAAGAGATATTTTATAGGAATTATTCTAATATCAATTATAATTGCAAATGTACACGTTGCAGTATGGCCATTTTTCTTTATATTATTCTTACCATATATAGCAGAATA
Organism: uncultured Clostridium sp.; assembly: GCA_900553405.1. Classification (GTDB taxonomy): domain Bacteria; phylum Bacillota; class Clostridia; order TANB77; family CAG-508; genus UMGS1663. Next base: position 2,835 of record USDF01000041.1, read on the forward strand.
CATAATAGCATGTATATTAGATGCTGATATAATTTCTAAATCAGTAATAAAGAGTAAAGAAAGAATTATAAAAAGGATAGAAAAGAAATTAGGAAAAGAAACTGATGAAGAAAAGAAAAATATACTTATTAAAAAATTAGAAGAAGCAAAAATCAACTTAGAAAAAACTAAGGAAAGAGAAATTAAAATAAAAGAAAAACAAAGTAAAAGAAGAGAAAATCCATATAGAATAAAAATTAAGAAAAATAATGCTGTAAAATGGCTAATTTTACTTATGATTATATGTGCATTTACAGGACTTTTAACACCACTTGGAGATACTCCATATACATATTTAGTAAAAACGATGCAAGGAAATACAACAAAAAGTATTAGTGAACATCAACCATTAACATTATATAATGATAAAGCTACTATGATAGTATTAGCACTAGTACTTGCAACATTAATATTTACAGATGTAAAAATCAAATTAAGTGATTTATTCATGATAGCAGGACTTATTTTCCTAAGTTTCATGTCTAGAAGACAAGTCTCACTTTTAGTGTTGATAGGAGTATTTATATTTGCAAAATGGCTTGAATTTTTAGCTAATAAATATGATAAAAGTGGATCTCTTAAATTCATGGAATTGGTAAATACAATTGTAGGAAAAGTAATAACTATAGCGTTAGTAGTATTGATATGTTTTGTATTTATAAAACCTAAATTAAATGACAAATTTATTGATGAAAGAAGATATCCTGTGGCAGCAGCTGATTGGATGTTAGAAAACTTAGATGTTAAAAATATAAAATTGTATAATGAATATAATTATGGAAGTTATTTGTTATTTAGGGGAATACCAGTATTTATAGATTCAAGAGCAGATTTATATGCTCCAGAATTTAATAAAAAAGATGGAGAAGAAGGAAGAGATATTTTCTCAGATTATATAAATATTTCATCTATAGGAACATATTATGAAACAAAATTCGAAAAATATGGAATTACACATGTAATAGTCGTAAACAATGCAAAATTAAATATGTTTTTATCAAGAGATGAAAAATATAAACAATTATATAAAGATGATAATTTTATTATATATGAAAGAAATGTATAAAAATAAAGAAAAAAGTCAGGTTAGGCATTAGAATTAAAGAATTATAAAAGGGTAAATTAAAATGAAAGAAAAGAAACAATATATATTAGTTATAATATTAATAATATCTATTCTAGTAGTAGACCAGGTAGTTAAATTTTGTGTAATATCAAATCAACAAATAGAAATAGGAAATAGTGTAATAAATATAAATTATACTGAACAAGAAGAAAGTAATATTGAAATAGGACAAGTTTTAACGAGTATTTTTGCTGATCTATTAGTAATATTAATATTATCTAGATTTTTATTAAGACAAATAAAAAATATGAATGTAGCAACTAAAATAGCTATAGCTTTTGTTTTAGGTGGAGCTATTAGCAATGTAATAGATAGATTTATGAGAGGAAGGGTTATTAAATATATAGATATATCTGGCATAATAAACTCATTCCCGGTATTTAATATAGCACATATATTTATAGTTGTAGGATTTGTTATTTTTGTAATTACAGTAGGTATTGATTTAATAAAAATGCGTCCAAGGGAGGAGAAAACTAATTTTGATAAAAAAGATACAAGTAAAAGCAATTAATGAAAAAATAAGATTAGATGCTTATATTAGTAAAGAAATAGAAGATTTATCTAGAAGTATGATTCAAAAATTGTTAGAAGAAGATAAAATTAATGTTAATGGAAAAATAGAAAAACCATCTTACAAAGTACAAGAAGGAGATATAATAGAGGTCAGTATAGAAAAACCAAAAGAAGTGAAAATAGAGGCTCAAGACATACCTTTAGATATTATATATGAAGATAACGACATCTTAGTTGTAAATAAACAAAAAGGATTAGTTGTTCATCCTGCAAATGGCAATCCAGATGGAACGTTGGTTAATGCTATTATGGCACATTGCAAAGATAGTTTATCTGGAATAGGTGGAGAGTTAAGACCAGGTATAGTTCATAGATTAGATAAAGATACATCAGGGTTATTAATTATTGCTAAAAATGATAAAGCACATATACAAGTTAGTGAACAAATAAAAAATAGAGAAGTAAAGAAAACGTATATTGCATTAGTTAGAGGAATTATAGCTGAAAATGAGGCAACTATAAATATGCCAATAGGAAGAAGTACGAAAGATAGAAAGAAAATGGCAGTAACCAAAAATGGAAAAGAAGCAGTTACTCATTTTAAAGTATTAAATAGATATACAACTAATAAAGGAAGTTATACATTACTAGAGATAAAAATAGATACAGGTAGAACACATCAGATAAGAGTACATATGGCAGAAATAGGACATCCTGTAATAGGTGATGGAGTGTATTCAAATGGAAAAAATGAATTTGGAATAGAGGGACAATGTCTACATGCAAAGAGGCTAGAATTTGTACATCCAATTACAGGAAAAGAAATGAAACTAGAAGCACCTTTACCTAAGTATTTTCAAAAGATAGTTGAACAATTAGAAAATAGATAAGCAATAATAAAATAAAAAATAGCCTAAAGTAAAAATACATAGTAGAAATTTAATTAAATTTAAAGGAAAAGAAAAATGGAAGAAGAAAGATTACAAAAATATTTAGCAAATAGCGGAATAGCATCACGTAGAAAAGCAGAAGAGTATATATTAGCTGGAAAAGTTAAAGTAAATGGTCAAATTGTAACAGAGCTTGGAACAAAAGTAAATCCTGATAAAGATATTATAGAATTTGAAGGAAAAAGAGTAAATAATGATATAAAAAAGGTATACGTATTATTAAACAAGCCAATAGACTATGTAACAACAGTAAAAGACCAATTTAACAGAAACACAGTTGTAGATTTAGTAAAAAATGCAGGAAACAATTTACTTCCAGTTGGAAGATTAGATATGTATACATCAGGTGCGTTAATACTAACAAATGACGGAGATTTTATTTTTCATGTAACACATCCAAAACATGAGGTGGAAAAAACGTATACTGTAACCATAAGAGGAAAAGTCACAAACGAAGATGTAGAAAATTTAAGACAAGGGGTTATTATAGACGAAGAGTATAAAACAAAACCTGCTAAAGTTAGAATTATGAAGATAGACGAAGAAAAGAATTTGTCTAGATTAGAAATAGTAATACATGAGGGAAAAAATAGACAAGTTAGAAAAATGTGTGAAGCAATAGGAAAAAAAGTTATTGCACTTCATAGAAGTAAAATTGGAAATATAGATGTAAAAGACTTGAAAATAGGACAATGGAGATATTTAACTAAAAAAGAAGTAGAAATATTAATGAAATAAATTTTAGGGACGGGCTTAAAAATTTAATTAAACAATAAAATTTTTAAGTCTGTTTCTATTTACAAAAAAAGTAATTATTTATATAATTAGAAAAACAAAAGAAAAAGGAGATAAAAAATTGGAGTGCAAAAGATTTATTCCGGTGAATTGGAATGAAGATTTAAAAGAAGGTCAAATAGTAGAAGGAATAGTAAAAAATATTAGACACTATGGTGCATTTATAGAAATAGAAGGTGGCATGACTGCACTTCTTCATATAGAAGACATGTCTGTAGCTAGAATAAAATCACCATATGAAAGACTAAAAATTGGACAAAAAGCAAATTTTGTGGTAAAATCAATAGATAGAGAGAATAAGAGAGTTTTACTATCTTATAAAGAACTATTAGGTTCATGGGAGGATAATGCTAAAAATTTTAAAGAAGGGGTAGTTGTTACAGGAATAGCAAGAGAAACAGAGAAATCTAAAAATGGTATTTTTGTGGAACTTACGCCAAATTTAGTAGGAATGGCAGAATATAAAGAAGGTATAGAATATGGACAAGATGTTAATGTTTATATTAAAAGAATTATACCAGATAAAAAGAAAGTAAAATTAATTATTGTCTAACTATAATTAAAACGTCATTTAAGTATGTTTTAATATTTAATTATTTTAATTTAATTTTTAGGATGAATATCCTAAAAGAGGAGGAAAAAACATGGTAGAAGATAATGAAATTAAAGCGCAAGTATCACCATTTGCAATTCGTGAAGGTGAAATTAAAGTTTTTGATGGTAAAGATGGTTATGTATCAATGAACCAAATTATACACAAAATAAATATTGGTCATATTACAGATATTCATTTTGCAATATTAGAATTAGTAAATGAATTTGAATTTATTACATCAAGACAAATTTTTCAATTATTAGAATGGAAAGGTATTGATGCTAAATCACAAGATAAACTAAATAATAAATTAGAACAATTAGTAAAATCTAAAATATTAACAAGATATTACTTTAGCTCTGAAGAAGGAAAAGGAATTTATCGTATTTACTGTTTAGAAAAAATGGGTAAATACCTATTAAATTCAAAAGAAATAGAATGTAAATGGCAACCAACAGATAATACAAAACCTGTTGCAATGATAAAAAAACGTTTAGCAGGAAATCAAACAATTATAGCTTATTTAAGAAAAGTAAAGGCATTTGACTCATATATCCCAAAGCCAGCTATTACAGCTAAAATGGCAGGAAAAGTATTTAAAGCAACTGGTGGAAGTGTTAAACTTACAAAAAACGGAAAAGCAATTCAATTCGTATTTGAAGTAGTAAGAAGAGAAGAAGATTGGGAGAAAAAATTAGTAGATAAAATGAGATTATATCAAGACTTTTATGATAACTTTGTTCCAGGAGATTCAGGTTTTGCTTCAATGCCACAATTAATATTTATCTGTGAAGATGAAAAACATATGGCAGAAACATTTAGAACAATAATTGTAAATCAAGTAGAAATTAAGCAATTAAAATTATATTTTTCAACAGATTTAAGGCAAAATGAAGAAACTCTTGCAAAAACTTTAGTAGAGTTTAAACAAGATCCAGAAACTAAAAAATATAAAATGGAAGATGTTGAAGTTAAATTGTTAGGAATATAAATAAAGAGGAGATATTTAATTTTATCTCCTCTTTATTTTTATCCATTAGGATTTCCTTTTTTTAAGTCATATACAATTCCATCTTCATTATCATATAAGAATTTTGCATCTGTTGTATCTGTTGTATCTGTTGTATCTGTTTTTATTGGATCTAAATCTCCATTCGCGTCTTCTACAAATTCAGTTTCAGATTTCCAACTTGAAGATTTTTTTCTTTTTGGTTCTTCTTCAGTAATACCATTTGTGAATTTTTCATAATCGTAATTTTTAATAGAATGTTTCTCTTTATATTTTGCATCTAAGAAATCTAATTTACCATCAGCTAATTGAATTACACCTTTATTATTTTTATATTTAAATAAACAAGACTTAAAGGTTGTAGCTCTTACTTTATCTGGTGCAAATTTTGGTTGCCATGCCCATTCTATTCCACCATATTTAGGATCATATTTTCCTTTTTCGGTATCATAGGTATTTGAAAATTTCCATTTTCTTACGTTACCAAATTCTTTAGACCACCATTCATTTTCATCAATAGAATTGTTACCAAATACTAATTTATTAATACAATTTGATACAATAGTATTTCTGTATTTAGAATTTACATCTCCAAGTTGTGCAAGTGTTTGTGAAGAAATAGTAGTACCAACTTTGTATTTTCTATATAAAGTAAATATAGGTTCTGTTACCTTAGAAATGAATTCAGGGAATTCATCTATATATAAGAAGTGAGGGACTCTTGTGTTTTCATTTCCTGGTCTTCTTAATACAGCATTTTGCATTAATAGTATAAAGAACATACCAAATGTTTTATGAACACTAGCTCCTAAGTCACCTCTTCTTGTACATAAGAATACAATTTCACCATTTTCAAGTACTTTCTCATAGTTTATATTGTTGTTTCTATTACAAATGATGCTTTTTACACCTGGATAACGAAGTAGTTTTTCAAATATAGAAGAAGCATATTGAACTGCTTTTTCTGTTTGTAATCTTCTTGGTGAGTCTTCATAAAAATGTCTTTTAAAGTATTGAAGAGTTAATGAATATTCTTCTTTAATTTCTGGAATAGTTTCTAATTTGCTACATAATTCTTCAACTGCATCCATGTTTTTAAATAATTTTAAAACATCTTCCAATGTTGGCAAATAATCTTTGTCCTTGTATATAATAGGATAACTTGCTTTAAGTAGAGTACAAGTATTTTCAAGTGCTTCAATAGCATCGTTTTCCATATTAACTTTATCTATATTTTCTAAAGTTCCTTGATACATTGCTTTTAATACATATGTGAATACTCCAGCAGCTTTTAATGGATTTTCATATACGAATGGGTTTAATCCAATAGAAGCTCTATCATTAGGGTCTACAATGTGATAAGGTATATTAAAGTTTTCTGCTACTTCCATCATATGAGAAATAGATTCATAATCTGGAGAAATAGAAGTGATACCTAAAGTTTTGTAAATAATCTTTCCACCAGATTCTCCTAAAATCATTTTTTTCATATAAGTTTTATATAAGCCTTCTTTTCCTTGTGTAGGTGTTAGCATATTTAAATTGAAATGTTCATTTATATAATCGTTTGTATATGGACAATTTAAAGTTGCTATTCCTGTTTTTAAAGCTGTATAACCCATTTCTTTTGCAGTAGTAATAAAGAAATATTTTTTCTCTATATCTCTTGCTACCATAGGTTCAAATACTAAAGAAGTTTTTCCTGCTCCAGAAGGTCCAACAACTAAAAATTGATTGAAACGACTTTGTTCTGGAATAATTTCTTTTGCACCTGTTTCTTTGTTCATACATACAAACATTTCACAAGAGTAAGCTCCTGTACCATCTTTAACATCTGTTAATTTTATTCCACCATAATCCCAAATAGATTCTTGTAATAAACGTGTATCATTAACTTTCTTATACAAGAAACCAAATATTTTTGGCGCTGTTACTAATGGTAAATATAAAGCAAGTGCAGATAATGCTGGTCTAAATAGTTCAGAAAATTCTGTAGCAATTACTGGATAACCTGGAAGAGATAATAAACCAAACCAGATTACTTGGTTCATCCATTGAACTACCATAGAAATTCCTATTGTATATAAGCAAATAACATATACATTGAACATTGCAGATTTCATTTTATTAGAACTTGCAAATTTAGAAGCAAATCCAAATAAAAATGCAAATACAGGACAAGCAAGTGCAAACGTATACATGAAAGGTCCCCAATATGAAACACTCATACCTGTAAATATTAAAAATAAAACTTCTACAATTCTATCTACCATAAAATAGACAGATAAAAGTGTTAATATATATGTTACAAATGTATTTCTATCTGTTTTTAGAAATTTTAAAAATTTGTCTATATATTTCAAGTTTTTCACCACTTTCAAAATATTAAAATAATTCATATATATTATCTTACAAAATGCCGAAAAATTCAAGTGTTTTGGGCAAATTTGTTAATTAAATTTTACGTTTTAAAATAAAAATTAACCAAAAGGGACAGAATTACCTTTTGGGACGTTTCCTTTTGGTTAATCTGTCCCTTTTGGTTTGCTTATTCAATTTTTTTATAAAAAATTGAATAATATTTATAATATGAATATAATTTATAAAATAAGGGTTATGGATAATCCAAAAAAATCTAAATAATAGATGAAAAGGATGGAAAAATGTCATTATTTAAGAAAAGGTATGAAAAGAAAGTAAAGGGAGAAAGTTTTATGCAAGGAGTTATGGCACTTATGTTCTCGCAAGTGCTTATAAAACTTCTTGGGTTAGTATATAAATGGTATTTAACAAATAGAGAGGGCTTTGGAGATAGGGGAAATGCTATTTATAGTGCGGGATTTTCTATATATGCCTTACTTTTAACAATTTCTTCTACAGGTGTGCCAAATGCAGTAGCAAGACTTGTTTCTGAGCATACTGCAAAAGATGATTACAAAGGTGCTTATAGAATATTTAAAATTGCCTTTGGAACGTTTGCAATTATAGGACTAGTAGGAACTTTACTTTTATTTTTTGGGGCACATTATATAGCGAAAGTTTGGCTTGCAATACCAGAAGCAGAACTTACGCTAGTGGCGCTATCTCCGGCTATATTTTTTGTTTCAATTATTAGTGTATTTAGAGGTTTCTTTAACGGAAGAGGAAATATGAAGGCAACAGCTAATTCACAAACAATAGAACAATTATTTAAAACAATTTTTACAGTAATAGTGGTTGAAATAGTTGCAATTTGTTCAGGAGCAAATACCAATTTGATGGCAGCAGGAGCAAACCTTGCAACAACACTTGCAACAGTGGGAAGTTTCTTCTATTTATATGTATTTTTCAAAATGAGAAGAGAGGATTTAGATAAAGAAATAGTCACATCTAGAGTAGGAAAAACGCAAAGTGTATGGAAAACAGTAAAAAGTATATTGTCAGTATCTATTCCAATGTCATTAAGTGCAGTTTTAACTTCAGTTAATAGAAATATAGATTCAACAACGGTAAAAAGAGGTCTTCAAAATTTTTTGTCAGAAGCTGATGCTTTAAAACAATATGGAATATTAAGCGGAAAAGTTGATACACTAACTTCACTTCCATTATCATTTAATATTGCTTTTGCTACAGCATTAGTCCCAGCTATTACAACAGCAAAAACAAAAGGAGATATGAAAAGTGCAACAAAGAGAGTATCTTTTTCATTACTTGTTACAATGCTTATAGGGCTTCCTTGTATGGTAGGAATGATAATATTTGCACAGCCGATTTTAAATTTATTATTTCCAAATGCACCAGAAGGAGCATTTATATTTCAAGTTAGTTCAATTGCAATAATTTTTACAGTATTAGAACAAACTGTAAATGGAGCATTGCAAGGTTTAGGAAAAATAATGACACCAACAATAGCACTTTTAATAGGTGTTGCAGTTAAATTTATTTTGAATTTAGTATTAGTACCAATAGAAGGAATAGGTGCAGCAGGTGCAGCTTTTGCAACAGTGGCATGTCATGCAATAGCGTTTTTTATAGGATTTAAAGTGCTGAGAACAAATATGAAACTAGATTTAACTTTTTCTAAATTTATTTTAAAACCAATTTTAGCAACATTAATGATGGGAATATGTTCATATGCAGTATATTTACTTTTAGGTGGTATAATTGCAGGAAAGTTGGCAACAATAATTGCAATATTAGTCGCAGTTCTTGTATATGGATTAGCAGTAATTGCATTAAAAATTTTTACTAAAGAAGAAATATTTATGATTCCTTACGGCAACAAGCTATACAAAATTTTAGAAAAATTGAAGATTTATAAAGAAAGTGAAAACACAGTAAAATAGCATATTACAGAACTTTGAAAATCCAAAAACTTACAGCCCCAAAGGTTTAAAAAAAGAAAAATTGAAAAAAAAGAAGGATTTTGAAAAAGATTGGCGAATAATGTTACTAGTAGATAAATTTTACTATCTACATATGATATCTTATAGGAGGTAATTTAAATGAACAAATCTGATTTAATCGCAGCTATCGCAGCTAAAACAGGAGACACAAAGAAAGGTGCTGAAGCAGCATTAAACGCTTTCGTTGAAACTGTAACAGAAACATTAGTAAAAGGAGACAAAGTTCAACTTGTTGGATTTGGTTCTTTCGAAGTAAGAAAAAGAGCAGCTAGAAAGGGAAGAAACCCACAAACTAAAGAAGAAATCAAAATACCAGCATCTAAAGCTCCAGTTTTCAAAGCAGGAAAAGCTTTAAAAGATTTAGTAAATAAAAAATAATAATGATTTCAATATAAATTATATGAATTCATAGGAAGAGCAAGATTTAGTCTTGTTCTTTTTTATATTATAGGAAACTTCTATTTTTATATAAAAAAGAATAAAAAAATAAA
>USDF01000042.1 GCA_900553405.1 uncultured Clostridium sp.
AATCTTAAGTGAAATATGTGCATAATAAACCGGAAATTTATTATTGCCATTTATATTTTTAAATTTTTTTCATATTTTTCTTGACTTATGTAAATTTATATGTTATATTAAGTACATAAGTTGCCAAGAGCACTTATGTGTAACTTGCATTAGTACAAACATTTAGTATTAATGTGTAAACCAATATTCCAGTTTTCTTTAAAAGGAGGGCATTTATGACAAGAGGATCCCCCACATCCACATTTTACGATATTTTCATTAATAAAATGTGATCGCAGCTGCCGGATACACCGGGTATTGGAGGTAGGCCAGAATGAAAAAACTTTCACGGTTTCCTAGTGGTTTCACTTAGTTTTTTATTTTAAGCATAAATATTTTAAGCGTAAACCAAAATCAAATTGACGAAACGGCACCAATAAAATGGTGCCGTTCTTCTTTTGCTTTTTAGCTCATAAACTATTATTAAACATTGTCGCAGATTGAGAAAATGTCACAATTGGGGACTGTCCCTAATTGTGACATTCTACTTTTCCAATCCAAGTCGAATATATTAGTACTTTATCTACTTTTCTTCCCAATGAATTTTCTAATGCTTCTTTATATAAATTTAATTGCTCCTTATACTTATCTATAAGTTTCTGTTCTTCACCTTTTTGTACATAATCTGTTTTATAATCTACTAATACTAATTTATCATTTTTATTTATATAATATAAATCTATAATACCTTGTACTAATACTTTTTCTTCTTTTGGATAAGTTTCATCTATTCTATTTGCTTGTACAAACATATAGAATGGTTCTTCTTTGTGTACTTCTTTTGCATCTTTTAATTCTTTCCATAAATCTGATTGCACGTATTTTAATAACCCTACTATTGGTATTTGCTCTGCCTCTTCTTTTAAAATTATTTCTTTATTTACCAATTCATTTATTAATTCTCTTATGTCTTGCTCTTTATATTCCTTTTTCTCATTTAATTTTTGAATGCATAAATGTACTAAAGTTCCTTTTCTGCTACTTGTAATAGGTTTATTTTCTTTTACCATAAAACTTGGTGTCTCATATTTATGAACTTTTTCTTTTGAAAGCAATTCTTCTAAATCCATTTCTTGTTCTTCATTTTGTTTAATTTCTTTTAGCTTACTTACAGATGTTTTTGTAGGAATTTTAGCAGAAATATCATACTTATATTTCCAAGCAAGTTCTTCTTTTATGTTTTCTAATTCTTTAATGTCTATCTTTTTATTTTCTATTGTTTCTTCTTGCTTTTCTTCTGTTTGTTCATTCTTGTTTTTTTCTATCTTATGTACAAAAAACTTAATTTTTTCTTGTTTTTGATCTTTTAAATTTAATAATATAAGCCAATCTAAATAAGATATATATTTTTTTAGTAATCTTTCTTCTATTTTATTCGTATTTTGCTTTTGATATAAGAAAAGCATTTCTTCCTTTTCTTTGCATTGTTTTTCGAAGTCTTTTGTAACTCCTGTTATAATCAGTTTTTCTTTTGCTCTTGTTAATGCTACATATAAAACTCTCATTTCTTCTGAAATAAGTTCCGTCTCTAACTTTAGCTTTAATGCTTCTTTTGCAAGAGTTGGATATTCTATTCTATTTACACTATCTATAAATTTTGGACCAAAACCTAAATCTTGATGAATTAGAATTGAATCGTTTAAATCTTGTTTATTAAATTGTTTGCCTGTTCCACTTAAAAATACAACAGGAAATTCTAGTCCCTTACTTTTATGAATGCTCATTATACGTACTACATTGTCATTTTCGCCTATAACCTTTGCAGCAGACAAATCCCCACTATTTAGTTTTAATCTATCTATAAAACAAATAAAATTATATAAGCCTTTAAAACTTGCAGATTCGTATTGTTTTGCTCTTTCAAATAACATTTTTAAGTTTGCTTGTCTTAAGTTTCCATTATTCAATAAACCAACATAGTAGTAATAATTTGTTTCTTGATATATTTGCCAAATTAGCTCATCTAAAGGCTTTTCTTTTTGGTCTTTTCTCCAATTTTCTAGCATTTTTACAAATTCATCTATTTTTTGTCTAAGTTCATCTTTTACTGAAACTCGTGCTTTAAGCATAGCTTCATAAAAATAGCTTTTTTGATCTGCTATACGAATTTCTACTAATTCATTATCTGTAAAATTGCCAATTGGTGAGCGAAGTACTAATACAAGCGGAATATCTTGCATAGGGTTATCTATAATTTTAAGTAAAGAGATTATAGTTTGAATTTCTGTTGAGTCCAAATATTGTGTAGAAGTATCAGAATATACATCTATTCCTCTTGAAAGTAATTCTTTTTCATATATTGGTGCTACATTTGTTGTACTACGAAGCAAAATAGCAATATCTCTAAATTCTAATTTTCTTAAAGCTTTAATTTTCTTATCAAAAATTTTGAAATCACCATTTAGCAACTCCTCTATTCTGTTTGCCACCAATTTAGCTTCTTCAACATTTTTTTCTATTATTTGGCTTTCTTCTTGCTCATCTTCAAATTCATTTACATTTGTTTTTTCTTGGTTAATAGTATTGTCATCATCTTCATTATCTTCAGATGTTAAATCAAGAATATGACATTCCGGAATAAGCATTTCTTTACTATTTTCAGGATAATCTGCCCCTAAATTTAAAAACTCATCCTCATTATATTCTACATCACCTAGTTTTTCGCTCATAATTTGCTCAAACACCCAGTTTGTAAGTGCAAGTACTTCATCTCTACTACGGAAATTTTTAAATAGCTGTACCTTTAGGGACGTTGCCTTTTGGTTAATCTGTCCCTTTTGGTACATATCGTCATCTTCAATTTTACTATAATTCCTATACTTTTCTAAAAATAGCTCTGGTCTTGCTTGACGGAAACGATATATACTTTGTTTTATATCTCCTACCATAAAAATGTTGTTTCCTTTTGAAACACTATTTAATATGTATTCTTGTACTAAATTGCTGTCTTGGTACTCGTCTATTGCAATTTCTTCAAATTTTTCTTGTATTTCTTTTGCAATATTGCTAGGAACATATTTTCCATTTTCTTCTTTCACCAATATTTCTAAAGCATAATGTTCTATATCGTGGAAGTCTATACGATTTTTCTCCAATTTCTTTTCTTTAAATTTATTTTCAAATTCTAATATAATATCTTTTAAACTTTTCAAAATTGGATAGATTTCGTTTATTGTCTCATTTGCTTCTTTTGAAGTATAAATCATCATTTTTTCTAAAGTATCATTTATGGATTTTTTTACTTTATCTCTTACATCTTTTGCGTCATTTTTATAGTCTATTGTTACTTTTCTATCTACTGGCCATTTTTCAAAAGTTAGTATTTGCACTATTTCATATACTTTATTCCATGTATTTTCATCATTTTGATTTATTACTTTTATTATCTTTTCTATTTCATTTATATCATTTGCTATAACATTTGCATATTTTTCAAGTTCTATATATTTTCTTAAATTTGTTTCTACTTTTTTTAGCTTTAAGATGCCTTCTGTTAGTTCTTCTAATAATTCTTGTAGTAAGATTTTTCCCCATATAGTTTTTGAAAAATCTTGCTCCAATTTATCTTTTAAGTTAAACATTTCAACTTTTTCTTCTAACCAATCTTTAGGAAATGGACTACTTTGTATTTGATTATCTATTTTTAATATTAGTTCTTTTAAGTTTTCATCTCCTCTATAATTTGCATATGTATCTACTAATTTCAAAAATTCTTCATCTTTATTTATATATTTTTCTTCTAGTAATTCTTCTAACGTTTCTTGTTTTAGCAATTCCATTTCTGCTGAACTTCCAATTTGAAAATTTGCTGGAATATTTATTTCATAAAAATAATTTCTAATTATATCTAAACAGAATGAGTGAATTGTACAAATACTGGATTTATTTAATAAAGTAATTTGTCTTTGCATATGTATGTCTTCTGGATTTTCTTCTATCTTTTTATATATTGCATCTAATATTCTTTCTCTCATTTCACTTGCAGCAGCATTAGTGAATGTTACAACTAACATTTTGTCTATATCCATTTTTTCTTCTATTATTTTATGAATAATTCTTTCAACTAATACAGCTGTTTTTCCGCTTCCCGCAGCAGCTGCTACTAATAAGTTCGTTCCGTTTTTTTCAATTGCTTGTTTCTGTTCTTTCGTCCAACTAACACTTGGCATTTTTTCTCCTCACTTGTTATCATACGTATCACTTTCAATCTATATAAGAGTGATGCGTCACTTTTTATCATTTTTATCTGTATTATATAATACTCTTTTCATAAAGTCTATTATTTACGCACCCTTTTTTGCATATCTATTCGTGAAAAATATATGACTTAATCTCATATTAATTATTCTCCTCTGAAGTTAATTTTAATTTCTCCGACTCCTCCGTCTATATCTATTTTATTTTCTCCATTTCCTACTACTTTGTTATCTGAAATTTTTTCTTCATCAATAGTAACATTTCCTAAACCTTTATTTACCTTCGTTTCATATTCTTCTTTTTTTCCAAATACATCTAATTTTAAACTTCCTACTCCTGTACTAATTCTAGTGTTTCCTAATAATTTAGCTGATATTTCAGTTGCTCCTATACCTAAATCGCATCTTAAGTCATTTATTTTTGCTGATGTTATATTAACTTTTCCTGCACCAGTATCTATTTTTGCACTTTCAGTAATGTTAATATTTTGTATAGAAGTTTCTCCAGCTCCTAAATCCATTTTTAGTACTTTAGTATTTAAAATTTCTATATTTACTTTTCCTACCCCTGTATTAATTTTTACTTTATCAAATTGTAAATTTTCTGGTACATATATAATTAATTCTTCTTTTTTAGTATTGTTAAAGAACCAATTGTTGTTTCTTTCTTTTATTTCAATTTTTTGTTTATCTTGTTTACATTGAATATCCTTATTACTTGATTCTACCTTTAAATATTCCCCTTTTTTTATTGTCAAATTAGAATAAGCTATATCTATATCTAAAGATGCTACATTTTCACTTTCAAAGTCTGATGAAGTCTCAATTACATTATTGCTGTCACTATTGTTTTTTCCTATTTTTAATGTTAATGGTATGCTACTTACAACTCTCACAATTGTTGTAATAATTCCTACTATTAAGGCTATTGCAAATGCTATAGCTAAATATTTAATTACTTTTTGACCTATTGACATTTTATTTCTACACCCCCGAATATACATGTTGCATTAATATATATAATATGTCCTTCTGGATTTTCTTTATAGTTTTTCTTGTCTGTTACTCCTCCAAATATTGAAGATGATTTAATTCTTACATTGCAGTTTTCTGGTACATATATTTCAACACCACCAAATATTCCTGATGCATTAATTACTACATCTTGATTTATTATTGCATTTTTTATATTACATTTAACTCCACCAAATACAGCTGTTAAATCTGCTCCTTTAAATTCTTGGTTATCAAAATTAACGTCTTGTCCTGAAAAAGTTGCACAATATTCATTATCTTTTGTCATGTTTTTATTTAATTTTTTGATTTCTTTGTTTATTTTACTATTAAATGTGTCTTTAAAAATAAGTGATAGTCCAATTACTATTAATATTACTGGTACTGCTAGTTTCCATATTATATCAAAACTTAATACATCTTGGCATCCTAATAATAAAGCAACTCCTATTAATAACCCTATTATACTTCCTGTTTTTTCTCTTTCTTTAAATAATCCTATAAAACATGGAATAATTATAAATAAAGTCCACCAACCATCAAAAAATATATTTATATTTGTTATTCCTAAAGCGTTTCCTCCTATAATTAATCCTATTCCTATTAAGACTATTCCCCATAATACATTTCCGAAATTTTTCATTTTCTTCTTCCTTTCTCTTTTTACACTTTTTACTCATTATATTAGTTATTTCTATAAATAGTAATTATTTATTTTATAACATAAAAGCAGACAATTATCAATTGTCTGCCCTTATATTTTTATTTTTGTTTTTAAATGTAAAAGTTTATACTTCAAAACATTATTATCCTAATGCAACATCTAGTACCATCATTAATACAAATCCAACTATTAGTCCTATTGTAGCTAAATTTTTGTAATCTTTTACTGACTCAGGAAGTAATTCTCTTGCAACTACTATTATCATTGCACCAGCTGCAAAAGCTAATAAGAATGGCAACATACTTCTTATATATAAAACAAGTACTGCTCCTATTACAGCTGCTACAGGTTCAACTAATGCAGACGCCTGACCTATCATAAAGCTTTTAAACCTTGAATATCCTTCACTTCTAAGAGGAAGAGACACTGCTGCTCCTTCTGGAAAGTTTTGTATTCCTATTCCGAGTGCCAACATAACTGCTCCTACTAAAGTCATTCCTGGTACACCACTTGCTATTCCTCCAAAAGCTACACCTACTGCCATTCCTTCTGGTATATTGTGTATAGTTATAGCTGATATTAAAAGAATACATCTTTTTAAAGACGATTTACTTCTTAAACTATCTTTACTTTTTAGAGCTTTATCCAAGAATTTATCAGAAAATAATACAAATAATCCTCCTATAATAAAACCTACTGCAGGTAAAATCCACTCTATGTATCCTAATTCTGCAGATAATTCAATTGAAGGTGCAATTAATGACCAAAAAGCTGCTGCAATCATAACTCCTGCACTAAAACCTAAAATTGTATTTAATACTTTTTTATTCATTTCTTTAAAAAAGCAAACAACTAAGGCTCCTAATGCTGTTACCCACCAAGTAAACGTACAAGCAAGTAATGCCTGAATTACTGGATTTAAATTTTCAAACCAACCCACTTTTATTCACCTCACACTACATAATATGATTTTGTTTTACATAATGTGACAACGTGTATAATAGATAAAGTAGTAATTAATAGAAATGAACTTGAAAAGTGATAAATTATAATAACTAGGTAAAAATATTGAAAAATTATGTAAAATATTATATAATAGAAACATACTTGCTATTTAAAAAACTTTTTTCAGAATTAAGATACAACTATTGTAAAATATAATTATATTTTAAGGAGGGTTATTTAAAATGTTAAACTATATCATGAAACTATATTATGGAAAAATGGAAGTTGAAAATAAACATTTATTTTTCGAGTTCTATAAATATGAAAGGGCATTGTTAATTCTTTTGAATATGCGGTTAATGTTATATTTATTATTTTGTATCTTTTTAATAATAATATCTGAATTTTATAACAATAAGGTGTTTAAAGTATTTGTTATTAGTTTTTGTTTAATTGTAATGGCTTACACTATAATTGAATTAAGACGCAAGAGTTCAATTATGAGAACACCATATGAAGTAAGAAGTTTGATATTACAAGAAAAAATAATAAAAAATTTTGTATCACTAAAAAGCAATGTAGTTTCAAAGTCTGGTTGGAAAAAAATCAAAAAAGCTGATGCTGGATTATATATGGATTTACTATCTGACGAATGTAGAAATCTATGTTACTATTATGCTAGAAAGATTGCTTTAATAGTAACAGATGTTAAGTTAATGTATGTTTCTATATGTGACCATTTGAATGACAATGAAACTTTTGCTCATGTAATAATTAGAAGAAACAATGAAGTCTATTGTACTAATTTTAGAAGAACTTTTAAACTAGATGATTATGCTAAATTCTTTGATATGAAGATTTATAAAGAATGGGATTATGAAGAATATAGCAATCCTGACTTTTATAAATTAGTAAAGAAAGATTTTGTAAAATGGTGCAAAGAAAATGATGTTTGTGGTTATGAAAACTTTTAAATAACAAGTATAAAGGGTTCCTATATAGGAACTCTTTTATTTTTGCTATAAAACAATTTAAAATCCCTTGTTGGCGTTGCAAGGGATTTTTCATATATTAATTTTAAATTTAATTAACTGCTGTACCATTTACATATAATTTATAACCATTAAAGTTAATGTTACTATATGATGTATCTTCATCTGTTAAACTTGTTACATAGCAGTCTCCTGTTAGTGTTAATGTAGATGTTCTATCTATATTTAATGTTATACTTTTAGTAGTGTTTGCACTATTTATTGTTGTTTCTAATTTACTTCCTTGTTTTAAATTCATTTCTAATGTGCTTATATTGTCTACTTCAATATTACCTTTTGCTTCTTGGTTTGTCATATTAAATGTAACTTCTCCACCATTTGAGCCTGTTTTACCCCATTGGCTTGTTGCTGCTACTTTTAATAGTACACCACTTCCATATTTTAATGTGTTTTGTTCTAAGTTTATAACAGCTTTTGTATTTGTTACAAAGAAGAATGGTGCTGATGTATAATAGCTTGAATCTGATGTTATTTCTAATGTTGAATTTTTGCTTGTAAATGTTCCTGTTCCTTCTCCTGCATCTCCTGACATACTTTGATATATCATTATTCCGCAATTATCTGCTTCATTTCTGTTTCCTTTTCCACTACATGAAAGTGTAGAATTTGTTACTGTTGCTGTATTTTTTCCTTCTATTACAGCCATTTGTGCTCCTGTTGCTGTTCCTTTTGTATTTTCTATGCTAATATCTCCTGTTGAGTATATTACAGGTGAACCTGCTCCTTTTGTTGAAAGTACTGAATTTTTAGCAATTACTGTACCTTCTCCTCTATCTGTTGCAAGTGTTGCACAACTTCCTCCTTCTGTTGAAATAGTTACGTTATCTACTTCTATATATCCTCCATAAGTACTATCTAATCCTCTTGAAGATGACTCTCCTGTTGTTTTTATTGTTGTATCATAAACATATACTTTTGCATTCTCTCCTGTTGCAAAAACTGCATTTGCTCCTTTAGCATTTGTAGTTATAGTTGAATTCTTTATTGTTGTTGTAGAATTTGAAGTTGTTAAAACTCCTGCATTTACTCCGTAAAACTCACTATTTTCTGTGTTTGTAGAATCTCCCGTTTTTGTTATTGTTGCATTTTCTAATGTTAAGTTCCCTCCGTCAGATGTTTTTATTGCAGATTCATCTTGAGTAGAAGTTTCATACTCTCCTGTTAATGTTTTAGTTTCTGTTACCTCTGTTTTTCCAGAAGTTTCTGCTGAAGTGCTAATTTGCCCCATCTGTCCCATTTCTCCTGGTTTTCCCATTTGTTCCATTTGACTATTACCATTGTTATTAGATTTTAAATTTACTATATTGTAAATTACTACTCCTAATATTGCTGTTAAAACTACAATTATAATAATTTCTATTATTGTTTCTTTTTTCATAATATAATTCATACCTCCTTTTTATTTTATTTACAAATTAGAAGATTGATTTTGGCTATTTTGACTATTATTTGTTTGCATTTGTCCATTTGAATTTTCTTGCTGTGTTCCACTTGATTCTCCACTTGGTTTTGCTGGTGGAGTTTCGCTGTTATCTCCACTTGGCTTATTTGGTGGTGTTTGACCATTTCCTCCGTTTGGCATTTGTGGCATTTCTCCATTTTGTAAAAAATCCGGTCCTCCATTAGTATTTGTATTGTTTTTTTGATAAATGTAAAATCCTATACTTGTAAGTACTGCTCCTATTAAAATTCCAATAATTAAAATTAAAATTTTGTTTTTCATTTTTATTTTCTCCTTTCAAACTTAAATTTTTATTCTTTAATCTTATACATACTATACAAAATATTTCTTGAAAAAAGATTGAAAATTAAACCTTTTTCACAAGTTCATAAACAATATCTGCATTATCACATATATTTTTTGAATGAGTTACTATAATAATGCATTTGTTTTCCTCTTCTGCTAATCTTTTAAATATTTTTAATATTTCATTTTCTGTGTCTTTGTCTAAATTTCCTGTTGGCTCATCTGCAATAATTATTTTAGGATTGTAAGATAAACTTCTTGCTATAGCTATTCTTTGTTGTTCTCCTCCTGATAATTTTAGTATCTTTCTATTTGCATATTCTTTTTTTAACCCTACACTTTCCATTAATTCTATTGCTTTTTCTTTTTTGTTTTTTACTTTTGCTTTACTTACATCCATTGAAAGAATTATATTTTGAACTGCCGTTAAATGTGGAAGTAAGTTATAACTTTGAAATACAATTCCTATATCTGTGTTTCTATATGAATTCAAATTCATTTTATTTAATTCTTTTCCATCATAAATTATTTTTCCCTCACTACATTTTTCTAATCCTGTTAGAAGTGATAAAAGTGTTGTTTTTCCGCTTCCACTTTTACCTTTTATGGCATAAATTTTGCCTTGCTCAAACTCGTAATTTATATTTTTAAATACATATTCGTCTTTTGCAGCATCTTTATATCTGTAACCTACATTTTCTAATTTAAGAATACTCATTTTTGTTTCTCCTTTCTTAGTTATGATCTTTCTTTAAGTATAGTAAGTGGGCTAAATCTTTGTATACTAATCATTGAAGCCAAACTACTAATTAAAGTAAGTCCTACTCCTATTCCTAACAATTCTAGAATAACAACATAATCTACTACTGCATCTATTGAATCTATTGTTTCTACCTTCACATTTCCATTGTAATTAGGCGCTTTCATATCTGGTCTACCAAAGTTTTCTGCGACTTGTTCTTGTGAAGAATTGCTTTCTTCTATTTGACTTGCAAGTAATTTATTTCCTACATCTTTTGAAATAAAACTTCCTATAATTCCTCCTATAGATAAGAAAATGACAGTTACTATTAATAGTTCTAAAACAAATTGCATTGTTAATTTGAATTTTCCTATTCCTATTGTTCTATAAACACCTATTTCGTATTTTCTTTCTCTAATATTTATCATGTTTATTACAAAAAGTACTACTGCTGCTATTATTAAAGCTATAATTAAAAATGTTGTTGCAAATGTTTTTACGTTTTCTATAGACTTTGTTGCACTTTCTAATTCTTCTAAGTTTGTATTTATTGTATAGTAATCATTTAATCCTTTTTCTTTTACTTCGTTTGTAAAATCTTCTATTACAGTTTTATCATTTAATATAAATGATGGTGTAATATTTGTTGTTAATGTTTCATCATCTTGCACCATACTTTCTACTACTGAGCTTCCTACTATAATTTTATTTGCTGAGTTAGAATACATATTTTTAGAATCATCTTGATTTGAAGAATCTTTGTATATTCCCACTACTGTAAGTTCATAAGTTTTCTCATTATTTGGATTTTTAAATGTTATTGTATCTCCTACAGATATTTCATTTAATGTTGCAAGCTCTTCATTTATTACACATTCATTTGCTGTAAAATCTGTAAACATATTTCCTGAAGTTATTTTATAATTTCCACTTATAAAATCTGTCATTGCTTCATATGAAGAATATCCATCTAATTCAAAGTCATTGCTTAGATTTCTATTGTTTTGGAAAACTTCTTTCGTTTTTGTTATAACTGTTGTTGTGTTTGTTGTGGTATGAGTATTTGTGCCTCCTCCTGGCATACCCCCTTCTGGCATATTAGGTCTTGCGCTTGCTCCACTTCCTGAAGTAGTTGTAGATGTACTTGTTGATGTCTCCCTATTTTCTACCTCATATTCGAATTTGTCAGATGCTTTAGTTAAAGTATCACTATTTAGTGATGTACTGTACACATAATAAAAACTCTTTAAATACTGACTATTCCCATAATTTTTCACATCGTCTATTGTAAAAGATTCAATATTGTTAAAGGCTTCTATGTTTTCTTTCATTGCGTCTTCTCCGCCTTTAAAGTCTTTAGACAAGTTTTGTCTATTAAAGGAAATAGTTGCAATTACATCATTTGATTCTTCATAATTTTTTACTAATTTTTCTGCTGTATTTCTTATTGCAAGTGTTACTGTGCATGATGCAGAAATTACTAATATTATAATTCCTATTAAAATATTTCTTCCTTTACTTCTTATTATTGATATTAAGCTATTTTTTAAAATGTACATATTAAATTTTCCTCCTTCATTTTTATTGTTCATTTACAATATAAACAATGAAGATTGAAAAAAAATTGAAAAAAGATAATTTCTTTTAAATTTTAGAAATTATCTTTTTTACTAGATAAATATGGCGAGCCTTAGATTTTCTTAAAATTTGCATTTGATAGAAA
>USDF01000043.1 GCA_900553405.1 uncultured Clostridium sp.
AGAATTAGGAAAATTATATACCAAACAAGGAAAAGAAAAAGAAGCAGAAAAATTACTTAAAGAGTGTATACAACTAGATCGAAAGAATGTGCATGCAAGATTAGAATTGGGAAAATTATATGTAAAACAGGGAAAAGAAAGAAAGGCAGAAAAATTATTTAAAGATTGTATAGAATTAAATCAAAAGGATATGTATGCAAGATTAGAGTTAGGAAAACTATATGAAAAACAAGGAAAAGATGAAGATGCAGAAGAATTGTTTAATGAAGTAATAGAAATAGATTCAAAAGATGCATATGCAAGATTAGAATTAAGAAAAATATATAGAAAACAAAAAGAAAAGAAATCAATAGATATGTTGTTTTTAGAGAAAAAAGGTGAAAATAAAAAATTACAACATATAGAAGATTTGAAAATAAGAGAGAAAATATATTTACAAAAAATAACAGAAGACGACATAGTAGCAATAAAACAACTACTAGAACAACATAAAGACGAAAAAGAAATCTATTTAGTTCTTATAGCCGTATATGAAAGAACGGGACAAAAACAGAATGCTCTAAATGTGATAAAAAGAATGCAACAAAATGGCATAGAAGTAAAAGGAATATCAATAATAAAAGAAAGAATTAAAAGTAATAAAGCACAAATATATGATATGACAAAGTGGGATGAATTAATTGGCTGGAACGTTTCACCAATAGAATATAAAGAAGAAAATAATACAACAATAGAAAATAAGGAAGAAGAGAAACTATTAGACAAAGAAATACCAAGAAGTACCGAAAAAGAAAATAGAGGAAAGAAATTAGAAAGTAGCAATATAGAAGAAAACAACAAATATATAATTCAAAAAGGCATAAAACAAGAAAGTAAAGGAAATACAAAAACAAGTTCTACAAGTAGAGTAAAGGAAAATAAAGAAAAACAAGCCCAAAAAATAGGAGAAACTATAAGAGAAAATACTAAATCTGCAGTAAATAAAATAGGAATTACATATTATGCAAAAATGAGATTATGTAGTGATAAAGCAGAAGATATTTATAAAGAAGCAGAAAGAGTAAGAAAATATATAAAAAAATATGATAAACTACAATCAATTTTAGAATGTTCAGAACAAAACAAAAGAGCTAAGATGGAACTAATGTTAGTATTAATAAATGAAGGGTATTCTAATATTGTAGAAACTGAATATCCAGCTGAATACAAATTTATTAATAGTTTAGTAGAAGAATATAAAAAGAAAGAAAAAACAGCAGATGTAGTAAAAAAAGAAATAGATGAATATTGCTTATAGCAATATAAAATGCCATTTATTTTTATAGGAATATTTTAAAAAGCATCTATTGAAAAAAGACTAAAACTAATATATAATAAGCAAAAAATAGTAAGATAAGGAGTAATAAAAATGGCAGAAAAATCAGAGTTTTCACCTATGATGCAAGAATATTTAAAGACAAAGGAAGAATATCAAGATTGTATATTATTCTATCGTTTAGGTGACTTTTATGAAATGTTTTTTGATGATGCAATTAAAGCATCAAAAGAATTGGAACTAACACTTACAGGTAAGCTATGTGGACAAGAAGAACGTGCACCAATGTGTGGTATTCCATTTCATGCTGCAGATGCATATATTGCAAAATTAATTGAAAAAGGTTATAAAGTTGCCATTTGTGAACAATTAGAAGATCCAAAACAAGCAAAAGGAATTGTTAAAAGAGGAGTTATTCGTGTAGTAACGCCAGGAACTGTTATAGAAAGTAATTTATTAGACGAAAAGAAAAACAATTATATAATGAGTGTATACAAAACAGGTTTATATTATGGTGTAAGTGTTTGCGATGTTTCAACAGGTGATTTTAGAACAACACAAATTGCAGAAAATAACAACTTTCCAAAATTATTAGATGAAATTTCTAAATTTAATCCTGCAGAAATAATAGTAAATCCTTTTATGTATGATTCTTTAGAAGAAATATCTAAAATAAAAGAACGTTTTGAAGTATATATTTCAAGAGTAAAAGAAGAAGCTTTTTCAAAAAATACAGAAAAATTATTACAAAACTATTTATTTGTAAATGACCATGAAGAAAAAATAGAAAGCTTAGAAGATAAAGAATTAATAGTATCTTCAATAAATGGATTATTAGATTATTTAATAGAAACACAAAAAACTAATTTAGACCATATAAATAAAATAATAGTTTATACTACTACAAAATATATGTCATTAGATATTAGTGCAAGAAGAAACTTAGAAATAACAGAAAAAATGAGAGATAAATCTAAAAAAGGCACACTTTTATGGGTTTTAGATAAAACTTCTACATCAATGGGGGGAAGAATGCTTCGAAGATGGCTTAATGATCCATTAGTTGATGTGTGGGAGATAAATAACAGATTAGAAGCGGTAAAAGAGCTAAAAGATAATATCATTTTAAGAGGAGATGCTATAGAAGCTCTTAAAAAAGTCTATGATATGGAAAGACTAGCAGGAAGAATAGCATATGGAAATGCAACTGGTAGAGATATGATTTCTCTTAAAAATTCAACAAAGCAACTTCCTTTAGTTAAAAAAGTATTGGAAAATACAAATGCAAAATTATTAAGACATCTATATGAAAATTTAGACGAATTAACAGACATACATGACTTAATAGAAGAAGCAATTGTAGATGAACCACCAATGTCAATAAAAGAAGGAAACTTAATAAAAATAGGCTATAATGAAGAAATAGACCAATTAAAAAAAGCATCAACACAAGGAAAAACATGGCTTATTGAACTAGAGGCAAAGGAAAGAGAACAAACAGGAATAAAAGGCTTAAAAATAGGATTTAACAGAGTATTTGGTTATTATTTAGAAGTAACAAAATCAAATATGGATTTAGTGCCAGACAGATATATTCGTAAACAAACATTAACAAATGGTGAAAGATATATAACAGAAGAACTTAAAAATTTAGAAAATCAAATTTTAGGTGCAGAAGAAAGAGTTATAAATTTAGAATATAATGCATTTGTTGAAATAAGAAATGATATAGAAGGAAAAATAAGAAGAATACAAAAATCAGCAGAAGTAATTTCAATCCTAGATGTTCTATGTTCATTAGCACAAGTTGCAGAAGATATGAACTATGTAGAACCAATAGTTGATAATAGCGGAGTAATAGATATAAAAGACGGACGTCATCCTGTTATTGAAAAAATGTTGCCATCAGGAAGTTTTGTTCAAAATGATACATATTTAGATAAAGGCGATTCAAGACTTGCAATAATTACAGGACCTAATATGGCTGGTAAATCTACATATATGAGACAAGTAGCATTAATTACACTAATGGCTCAAATAGGTTCATTTGTTCCTGCAAGTTATGCAAAAATAGGAGTTGTAGACAAAATATTTACAAGAGTTGGTGCTTCAGATGACTTAAGTATGGGACAAAGTACTTTTATGGTAGAAATGATGGAAGTAGCAACAATACTAAAAAATGCAACTTCAAATAGCTTAGTAATACTTGACGAAATAGGAAGAGGAACTTCTACATATGACGGACTTTCTATTGCATGGGCTGTTGCAGAATACATAGCAGACAAAGAGAGATGTGGAGCAAAAACACTATTTGCAACACACTACCATGAATTAACAGACTTGGAAAACAAATTAGAAGGAATAAAAAATTATTCTATAGCTGTTAAAGAAAAAGGAGAAGATATCATTTTCTTAAGAAAAATAGTAAATGGTGGAACAGATGAAAGTTATGGTGTTCATGTTGCAAGGCTTGCAGGTGTTCCAAAAGATGTAACTAAAAGAGCAAATGAAATATTACGCTCATTAGAAAGAAAAAATATCTTAAACGGAAAACAAATAGAAAGCAAAAAGCAAGTTGAAGGACAATTAGATATGGGCAACTATAAATTAGCAGAACTTGCACAAGAGATAGACAAAATAGACTTAAATGTATTAACGCCGATAGATGCACTAAACACATTGGTTAAAATTAAAGAGAAAATGTCATAAAAAGTAAGAAAGTAGCAATTGGGAACAATCCCTAATTGCTACTTTTTCTCAATAGGTGACACTGCTATAAGATAATGTTTTATAATGAAATTTGTCGAAAACTTCTTTGGTAATTTACATAAAAGTAATTGACTTATAAGTAAAAATGATATAGAATTAAACAAAAAAATGAAAGGAGAAAATACATATGCAAATTGTAGGAAATGAAGCATTCTTTACAAAAGAGGAAGAAGATAGAATAGACAGACTACTAGCAGAAGTAGATGAAGAACAAAAAAGGAATGGAAATAAATTATATTCACATGATGAAGTTTGGGGGCAACTTTTAGGAGAAAAATATTATAAACTACATCGTAGAGTATAGCAAATTATCGATAAAGAATATAAATCGAATTTCAAATTATATTAAAATTAAATTGAAAAATCCAATATCAGCAGAAAATTTCAAAATAAATATAGAAAAATCGATTTATAATTTATCGTATTTTCCATATATAGGGGTTAAATATAAAAAAACTAAAAACAGATTTAAAATCTATAAAAATTTTTTAATCTTTTATGAAATCCAAGAAAAAGAAAAAATAGTTATAATAAAAAGAATAATACACAAAAGTGCAAATCTATAAAGAGTTTGACTTTTATTAATAATGCCTAGAAAGTAAAAAAGAAAGGAGCAAATAATTAAAGTATTTTAAATGTTTTAATTATGCATAGTAATATGAATTTATACAAAGCAGATATAGAATATTGTAATTATTTACATTATTATGAACCTAAAATACCATACATAGAAAATGAAAAGGAGAATAGACCATTTATAGGAGTTATATTAAATGTAAATGGTAAAAATTTTTTCGCACCTTTAACATCACCAAAAAAGAAACATTTAAGTATGAAAAATATGCAAGATTTTTTGAAAATAGATGGAGGAAAATTAGGTGGAATAAATTTAAATAATATGATACCTATACCAAGTAGCTTTTTGGAAAAAATAGAAATAGATAAAATTGAAGATAAAAAATATAAAAATATGATTATAAATCAAATGAATTGGATTAATTTAAATACTTTACGAATTCAAAATAGAGCAAGAAATTTGTATTATATAATTTCAAATGGACATGCCAACAAAGACTTACAAGATAGATGTTGCAACTTTAAATTATTAGAAAAAAGATGTGATGATTATATGAGAGAAAATAATGTAAATGAAGAAGAAATTTTATATTGTTTTTATGCATAGCATAAAGTTAGGTAGTTAGAAATGAATAAGGAAAAATTTTAAAGTATATTAAAAAATACTATTTATTTTTTTCAATCTTTTGTATATAATAAAAAAAGAAATTTTGAAAACATTTTATTTTAAAGTTTCCTAGGAGGAAAAAATGAATTTAGAAGAAGCTAAAAAACAGATAAATGAATTAAGAGAAAAATTAGAGTATTATGCCAATAAATATTATGACGAGGACAAGCCAGAAATAACAGACTATGAATATGATATGATGATGAATAGGCTAAAAGCTTTAGAAAAAGAATTTCCAGAGCTTATAACTAAAGACTCATTAACACAAAAAGTAGGTGGACATGTTAAAGAAGGTTTTAAAGAAGTAGTTCATGAAGTACCACTTCAAAGTCTTCAAGATGTATTTTCTTTTGAAGAACTAAGAGAGTTTGATGATAGAATAAAAAAACAAGCAATAGAAGAAAATGAAGAGTTACGTTATGTTGTAGAAACAAAAATTGATGGTTTATCAACAGCTTTAGAATATGTTGATGGTGTGTTTATAAGAGGTGCAACAAGAGGAAATGGTTTAATTGGAGAAGATGTTACAGATAACTTAAGAACCATAAAAAGCATTCCAAAAGTATTAAACGAAAAAGTAACAATAACTGTGCGTGGAGAAGTATTTATTGGAACAAAAGAATTTGAAAAACTAAATGAAGAACAAGAAGTATTAGGCAAAAAATTATTTGCAAATGCAAGAAATGCAGCTGCAGGTTCTTTAAGACAACTAAATTCAAAAGTAACAGAAGAAAGACCATTAGATATATTTATATTTAATGTACAAAAGTGGGATGAAAACAAATTTAACTCACACTATGATCAATTAAATTACCTAGAAAAACTAGGATTTAATGTAAATCCTGTAAGAATATTATGCAAAAATCAACAAGAAGTAGAAGAAGCAATTAATAAAATAGGAGAAGATAGGGAAAACTTATCATTTGGTATAGATGGTGCAGTTGTAAAAGTAGATTCACTTTCATTTAGAGAAAAATTAGGAACAACATATAAAACACCAAAGTGGGCAATAGCTTACAAATATCCACCAGAAGCAAAAGAAACTATATTAAAAGATATAGTTTGCCAAGTAGGTAGAACAGGTGTAATAACACCAATGGCAATATTAGAACCAGTAAAAGTTGCAGGCTCAACAATATCTAAAACAACACTTCATAACGAAGACTTTATAAAAGAAAAAGACTTAAAAATCGGAGACACAGTTGTTATTCAAAAACAAGGGGATGTTATACCAGAAGTAATAAAAGTTGTAAAAGAAAAAAGAACAGGAGAAGAAAAAGACTTTGAAATGCCTAAAGTTTGTCCAGTATGTGGAGCACAAGCAGTAAGAGAAGAGGGCGAAGCTGCAACAAGGTGTATAGGAATAGAGTGCCCTGCACAACTTTTAAGAAGTATAGTTCATTTTGTTTCTAAAGAAGCAATGGATATAGATGGCCTAGGCTATAAAATAGTAGAACAATTAATAGAAAAAGGTTTAATAAAAAATATAGCAGATATTTATACTTTAAGTTTAGAAGATGTTGCATCATTAAAGAAAAATGGAAGGAAATTTGCCGGGAATTTGATAGATTCAATAGAAAAGAGTAAAAAACAAGATTTATTCCATGTAATAAATGCATTAGGAATAAGACAAGTAGGAATTAAAGCAGCAAAAGTTTTAGCAAAAAAATATAAGACTATGGAAGAACTTTCAAATGCAAGTTTTGAAAGTCTAGCTTTAACAGACGATGTAGGAGAAATTACAGCAAATAACATTATAGAATTTTTCGCACAAGAGCAAACTAAAGACATTATAGAAAGACTTAAAAATTTAGGTGTAAATATGGAAAGTTTACAAGAAGAAAATATAGATAATCGTTTTGAAGGGAAAATATTTGTATTAACAGGAGCATTAGAAACATATTCTAGGAAAGAGGCAGAAGATTTAATAGAAAAATATGGTGGAAAAACATCATCTTCTGTATCTAAAAAAACTTCATATGTACTAGCTGGTGAAGATGCAGGCTCAAAACTTACAAAAGCACAAGAATTAGGAGTAACAGTTATAACAGAAAATGAATTTGAAGACATGGTAAAATAAAATTGTATAAAAAATTAATATGTGCTAAAATACAATAGAAATAAAATAATTAGAGGAATTCTGATGAAAGAAAAACAAATAGTAGAAAAGATTAGAAATTATATAAATAAACAAAAATTACCATTAAGAGTTAAAGAGATGATAGAAAAGATTTATTTAGATTACGAAGACTCTTATAAAAGTTATTTATCAAATATACAAATAATAAGTGATAATGAAAAAATGAAAACAGAGTTAAACAATATAGCAAGCTTTGCCAAAAGAGAATATGAAGATGATAAAGCTTCAACAGAAGAGATTGAAGATTTAGCTTTTGAGGTTAAAATTAATAAATTGGAAGAAGAAATTTCAAGTATTATAGTAAGTTTACAAGGAGAAGAACTTAATACTTTAATAGGCACAAACAACGAAAATGAAAATACAGAGGAAATTAAAGTAAATGCTATAAGGCAACATCTAAATTTCTCTAAAGAAAATAAAAATTACGCAGTAGAAATAAGAGAAAGTGTTGTTTCTGAAATAGAGTCTTCTAAAAAAGCACTTATAATAAGAATACAAAGTAGTATACTAAAAAATGAAGAAAATGTCGCTTATATTAATCATGCTAGAGTAGAATTTGAAAATGAAGTGAATTTAATTTTAAATAAAGCAAAATTACAAATACCTACAGAAATAGAGAGTGAATTAAAAATATTAGACGATAAAATCATAGAGGATGTTATAAATATGTATAATCAAGAACATTCTATATCTGAAGGAAAACAACAAAATACTATAGAATCAAAAAGAAAGAATTTTGTAGAAGGATTACAAGAAGAAATTGATGAAGATGAAGTATTAAAAAAAGTATTAGAAGAACAACAGAGACAAACAGCTTTATCAATAAACGAAGAAGAATATAAAATGAATAAAGAATTTGCCAAGTAATGTTATAGAGTAAAGGGAGAGAGTATGGACGGAAAAGAAAAATATACATTTGAAAGATTTGAAAAAGAGCTAGATGAGGGTTATGAACTATATTATACTTATGTGAGAAATAGATATATGTTATTTAAAACAGCAGATAACTGCTATACACAAAAACTTTTATCAATTCATGAAAAAAATCCTCATCCAGTAATGGAAATGCTTACTAAAAAAAGAGTATATGAAATGTTTCCATTTATGGAAAAAATAGAATATAAAGTAAGAGACTAAATTTTAGAGACAGACTTTAAAAATTAAAACAAAAAAATAGAATGACTTTTCATAATAGTTATTCTATTTTTTGTACATATAATTCTTAAAGTTTAAGCCCGCCACTAAAATTTAAAGAGCTTTTGAAGTAGGAGTGACATTTATTGTTTTATTGTTAGTATAAATTACCATACCAGGTTTACTTCCATTAGGCTTTTTAACATATTTTACAAAGCAATAGTCAACAGGTACGTTAGAAGAAAGTTTTGCTTTACTATGAAATGCAGCTATTTGACAACAAGCTATAATAGTATGTTCTTTTACATTCTCACCATTGCATTTAAGCAAACAATGGCTTCCACGAATATCTTTAGTATGAAACCAATAATCCTCGTTTTTTCCGAGTTTAGTAGTTATATAATCATTTTGTTTATTATTTTTTCCAACATATAAAGTAAAACCATCCACAGTGTAGACAATTGGTTCATACTCATCATGAACTTTTTTCTTATTAACTTTATTTTTCTTAATATTAGCTTTTTCTTTTCCTTTGAAAATACCATTTTCAGAAATTTCTAAATAGATTTCATCTAAATCAGAAATTGAATTAGCATTTTCTAATTCATAAACTATACTTTCTAAATAATCTATTTCTTTTATAGTATCTTGCTTTTGAACACTTACAATTTCTAAAGTATTTTTCAATTTATGATACTTTTTAAAGAATTTTTTAGCATTATAAGAAATAGAAATTGTTTTATCTAAAGGAATTGTAATCTCATTATTGTTATCATAATAATTTTCTAAAACAACACTTTCGGCGTTTTTATTAGAGTCTAATCTATATAAATTAGAAGTTATAAGCTCACCATAAATCCTATATTTATCCATGTTATCACATTCTTTTAATTTTAAGTTTATATTATCAAGTTTTTTAGATATTTTCTTTAATGCAGTTAAGACTAATTTTAAAAGATTATTTCTATAAGTATTAATATTATCTTTTTCTTCTTTTTTACTATAAAAATCATCTAAGAAAAAATTAACTTGTAAAGGTTCAGTATTTAAAGTAGTTATTACATAATCATTGGTATTATAATTTACTAATTTAACATTATTAGTTTCAATATTAAGCAAAATAGTTTTAATAGTATCGTATAAAGCAGAAAGGTCATTTTGTGAAAAACTATCATTAGAAATATTTAAATTTTCTAAAATAGAAGATATGAAACTATTACTAAAACCAGTGTAATTATTAGTAATTGATTTAGTTATATCATCATTAATAATATTAATAAAATCTTCTTTAGAAGTATTATAAAAATCTAATTTAGTATCATTATTTGGTAATATATATTCTCGTGCAGGCAAAATGTCACGAAGAGAACCAGAAGAAATATCTAAATGTCTGATACTATCTATAATCTTGTTATTTTCATTTAACAAAATTATATTGCTATGTTTTCCCATAAGTTCAATTATTAATTTTTTTCTTAATTTATCATTTAGTTCATTATAGCCTTCTAACTCAATAGTAACAATTCTTTCTAAATTTAAAGTAGAAATATTTACAATTCTAAAACCTACTAAATGTTTTCTAAGTAGCATACAAAAATTAGTAGCATTTAACGGATTTGGCTTGCTAGTTGTAGTTAAATGAATGCGATAACTATTTGATGAAATATTACAAAGTAAACAATAATTCTTTCCACCAGAATAAATACCTAATAAAATTTCATTTGAATTAGGCATGTATACTTTGTTTATCTTTCCATTTATTAAACATGTATTTAATTCTGATACTACAGATTTTAGAACTATTCCGTCAAAAGCCATGTGTAAAACTCCTTTTTAATTAAAAATTTTCTATAATTATAATATAATAATAAAAAAATAGCAATAAAAAGTCAAAAAACTCTTGACATTCTAAGGAAAACTGCCATATAATACAGCTAAATAATGAAATTCAACAAAAGGGGAATAAAAAAACAATATGAAAAAGAGTGACCTATATTTTTCAGTTACAGACAATTATAAAAACATGAGTGATGAAGACTTAATTACAGTAATTAAGTCTGGGGATAAATTTGCTCTTGAGTTTCTTATTGAAAAATATAAAGAATTAGTTAATATGAAAGTAAGCAAATTCTTTATGATTGGTGCAGAAAAAGAAGATATAGTGCAAGAAGGTTTAATAGGATTATTTAAAGCAGTAAAAAATTATAATCCAGAAATGCAAAATTCTTTTAAAACATTTGCCAACCTATGTATTGAAAGACAACTAATTACAGCAATAAAATCATCTAATAGACAAAAACATATGCCACTTAATTCATATTTATCTTTAAATACAACAGCATATGAAGATGATGAAGATTCAAACTTATTAGACATATTTGATTCACATCAAATAGAAGATCCATTAGATACAATAACTAAAAAAGAATATTATAAAACAGTAGAAGTTGCTATAGATAAATCTTTAAGTGATTTCGAAAAAAAAGTATTAAATAGATATATGCAAGGAGAAAGCTATGTTCAAATTGCAGAAAAGTTAGACGCTCCTGTAAAATCAATAGATAACGCTATTCAAAGAATAAGAAAAAAAGCAATAAAAAGTATAGGAGATGAAGCATAATTAAAATGAGTGTCAATAAATGGCACTCATAATATTTGCTACTATAGCTAGATATACGCTACTATAGCTCAGTAGGTAGATGCTGTTGGCTGTTCGAAGCAAAGCGAGTTACAGCCACAGTATGCGTAACGAAGTGGAGCTGCGAGCGATAGTTTATAGTAAATATAATAATAAGATAAAATTGAATAAAAAACACGCTACTATAGCTCAGTAGGTAGAGCGCTACCTTGGTAAGGTAGAGGTCACCAGTTCGATTCTGGTTAGTAGCTCCATTTGAAATCAACTTACGGACTTAATTGTTCGTAAGTTTTTATTTTATATAAAACTTTAAAGTTCTCTTTCTAGAAAGGAGGACTTTTTTTCATGCTTGAATTTAAAGTAATTGAAAATCTAAAACCTAATAAAGATTTAACTGACATCTTAAAAGACTTTAAATATAAGGTTATATTGGGACAAGTTAAAACTATCTTGCACACCAACTTACAAGTAGTAATACCTACTGAATACCAGATTACATATCCTACTACTCTTACAATACTTGAATACAAAGTTAATGAAATATCAA
>USDF01000044.1 GCA_900553405.1 uncultured Clostridium sp.
ATACAGCAAATAGCCATTTAATGAAAAATAGTGAATGGGGAGCAGTAGCATATTTAAGTAAAAGTCAATATGGACAAAATGATGAAGAAATAAAAGTAAATAATGCAAATCTATTAAGTGGAAACAGAAAAAGAACATCAACATCTGGAAAAAGCGGAGTAGATAGTGTGTATGGAATAACAGGATGTACAAGTAATGAAACATCTGAAGGAAGTATTACAACAACAATAGAAGCAATAAATGGAGTAAGTGAAAATACAGCAAATGCAAATGGAATATATGTATGGAACCAAAAAACAGGGCAAAATGCATCTACAACAGGAACAATATATGGAATATATGATATAAGTGGTTGTGTATGGGAAAGAACCGCAGATTTTATATCTAATGGACATGAATATTTGTTAGAATATGGAAAATCATTATTAGATGAAACAAAAGTAAATTATACAATAGATGAAAATACGAAAACTGTAACAGCAAATACAGGAGCAAGTACGAAACATGTAACAATATATCCATATAGCTCACCAGAATCAAGTAATATAGATACAGCAAGCCAAAATAATTTTAAAAATAATACAAAAATATATGGAGATGCAGTAAGAGAAACAACGAGTGCCAATGCAGGAACATCAAATTCAGGTTGGAGCACAAGTTCATGGAATTCGGACGCATCTTGCTTCCCAGCACTTTTTGGTCCGGCATTCAAGCGTGGTGGCTGTTTATGGGATAATTCTGCTGCGGGTGCATTTGCGTTCATTAGCGTTGATGGGGCTAGCAATTTCCATTATGGCTTTCGTGCAGTATTGGTTGCTGCACCAGCAATTTAAAATTTACTTATTTTAATAATTTTTAGAAGTTAAAATATAAAAAATATTGCGAGCTTAAAATTTTCTTAGATTTGCATCTAATAAAAAATTTTAGGCTCGCTTTTTTAAGAAAATAAAAGGGGATGTTTCGTAAATAAAAGGGTAAAATTTATTTACTAACTACAAATATAATATACTAAAGTTATTTGACCATTTTGTGAACAAATAGAAAATATTTGTGAAAATTATTAGAAATTTTAGGTCAAATTTGCCTTTTGTTATAAAAATATCTTAGAATTTGTAACAATCATTTTATAGGAGAAAAAATAGAAACTCAATATCTTTGATTTCAAAATATTGAATTTCTATTTTTAATTTTAATTATTGTTCTTGAAGAGTAAGTTTAAATTCTTTTTCATTTCCGTTACGATTAATAGTTAAGGTGATTTCATCTCCTATAGAATGAGCATTTTTAACTTCATTAAGTTCTTCCATAGTTTTAATTTCTTTTCCATCTATTTTTGTTATAACATCACCAATTTTTATTCCGGCTTTTTCAGCACTAGAAAATTCATCTACAGAAATAACATATACACCAACTACTAAATTGTTTGCTTTTGCTGTTTCTTCATCTAAATCTCTACCAGATATACCAATATAAGGTCTTTTAACTTTACTATATTGAATAAGTTGTTCATATATAGTTTTAGTTGAATTAATAGGGATTGCAAATCCCATTCCTTCTATTCCCGAACCAGACATTTTTAAAGTGTTAATTCCAATAATTTCACCATTACTATTTACTAAAGCTCCTCCACTATTACCTGAATTTATAGCAGCATCTGTTTGAATTAAAGTATAAGTTTTATTGTCTGATGTAACTTTTCTATTAACAGCGCTAATTATTCCAGAAGAAACGCTACTTTGCATACCTAAAGGATTACCAATTGCCATAGCAAATTCACCAACTTTAACATTATCTGAATCACCAAGAGTGGCAGCTGTTAGACCTGTTTTGTCTATTTTTAGAACAGCTAAATCAGTTTGTTCATCTGTGCCTACAATTGTAGCGTCATAAGCTGTTTCATCATTATATAAATAAACAGTTACCTTATTTGCTTTTCCAACTTCATAAAAATTAGAAGAAGAACTTGTGTTTACAATATGATTGTTTGTTAAAATATATCCATCTTCTCTAATAATAACACCTGAACCCTCAGCAGTAGCAGTGTTAGACATATTTCTATAAAATACAGAAGATACAGAATATTCTACCTTTATACCAACAACAGATGGTAGAACCTTATTTGCAACACCTATACCAGTATCTGAAAAGTTTTCTAATGAAATGGCAGAAATAGTGCCATTAGAGGTATTTGTAGAAATTGCATTAGAAGAATTATTATCTGATTTTATAATGTCGTTTCTTATACTAGGAATACCAAAGCAAATTCCTACTACAAGACCAGCTCCTACGATGCCTGATAAGAAAGGAACAAACACTTGCTTTCCAAAATTTGAATTATTCTTATCTTTTTTAACTGAAATTGTTCCTATAGGTTTGTATTCAGTTTTACTTTCTTCTACTTTTTCACCTTCAATAATATTATCATTTTTTTCCATAATAAAGACTCCTTTTTAATTATTTTTTCCTAATTTACACATAGCATACAACTTAATTGTGAAAAACGTGTGAAAATAATGTTATATTATATTGATTTTATTAGATTGTCAATATATAATAAATGTGTAAGAGATACATATATTTGAGTAAAAAATGTATTTTATGAAAGGAATGAAATAAAATGAAAAGTCAAAAAGGAATGTCACATATTGCTTGGATTTTAGCTATTGTAGTAATTATTGGACTTGTTATATGTGCATTATTTTTTTCAAAAATAAAACTAGAAGATGAAGTATTAAAAATGTACGAAACAGATATGCTATTAATTCAAGGAAAAGCAAAAGTATTATCAAAAGAAGCTATCGTAAAAGGAAATGATGATGGTTTAAAAGGTAAAAAAATAGAAGAAAATTTAGAAGATGAGACTATAAAAAAACTATTAGAAGATAGTGTAATATCAAAAGAAGAAAAAGATTTTTCAAAATATTATATAATAGACAAACAGACTTTAGATGAAATGGGATTAACAGATGTAAAAATAAGAGATGGTTTTTATATAGTAAATTACAATACAGATGAAATTATTTATGCAAAAGGAATTACTATAGAAGACAAAACATATTACAAATTAACTGAAATAAAAGAAGCTAATAGTAAAAAAGAAAATCAAAATGAAGTCATAAATGAGACAACGAATGAAACAACAACTGAAAACGAGACAACTGAGGAAAGTGAAGAATAGAAAAAATCAATAATATAAAATAGCATTTAAATAAAAATAACTAGGAAAAATAATAAAAGAGTAGCAGAGGAAATTTAAATGAAGGAAAAAGAAGAACAAAGATTAACTGAATTAAAAAAAATAGAAAACGAAATTTATAAAACAGGAGTACAGACAATTTGTGGAATAGATGAAGCAGGTCGTGGACCTTTAGCAGGACCTGTTGTAGTAGCTGCTGTAATTATGCCAAAAGATTCATTTATAGAGGGAGTGAATGACTCTAAAAAAGTTTCAGAGAAGAAAAGAGAAGCTTTATATGAGCAAATAACAAATGAAGCAATAGCGTGGGGAGTAGGTATAATAGATCAAAAAGAAATAGACGAAATAAATATTTTAAATGCTACAAAAAAAGGGCTAACAACAGCAATAAAAGAGTTGAAAGTCAAACCAGATAGAATTATAGTAGATGCTTTAGATAAAATAGATACTTTAGGAATACCATATACTCCAATAATAAAAGGAGATGCAAAATGTTATTCAATAGCAGCGGCATCAATTATTGCAAAAGTTACAAGGGATAGAATAATGCGTCAGTGGGATGAAATTTATCCTATGTATGGTTTTGAAAAACACAAAGGTTATGGTACAGCAATGCATATGCAAGCAATAAGAGAATATGGACTATGTCCAATACACAGAAGAAGTTTTACGAAAAATATAAAATAGAGGATAAAATTATGAATATTTTAGATATTATTTCAAAGAAAAGAGACCAAAAAGAGTTATCAAAAGAAGAGATAGAATATTTTATAAAAAATTATACTAATGGAAATATTGCAGACTATCAAGCAGCAGCATTAGTAATGGCAATATATTTAAATGGAATGACAAAAGAGGAAACGACTTATCTTACAATAGCAATGGCAAATTCAGGAGATGTACTAGATTTATCTGAATTAGGAATAGTTATAGATAAACACTCAACAGGTGGAGTTGGAGACAAAATAACATTAATTTTAATGCCTATAATGGCAGCTTTAGGAGTAGTTGTTGCGAAAATGTCTGGTAGAGGATTAGGTTTTACAGGGGGAACAGCAGACAAGTTAGAATCTATACCAGGTTATAGAACAAATATAAGTGAAGAAGAATTTAGAAATAATGTTAAAGAAATAGGAATAAGCTTAATAACACAAACTGCAAATTTAGCGCCAGCAGATAAAAAGCTATATGCATTAAGAGATACAATTTCTTGTACAGATAGTATTCCACTTATAGCATCTAGTATAATGAGTAAGAAAATAGCAGCTGGGGCAAATAAAGTAGTTTTAGATGTAACATGTGGAAGTGGAGCATTTATGAAAAATAAAGAAGAAGCTGTAAAACTTTCAAAAGTTATGAAACAAATAGGAGAACTTGCAGGAAAAGAAACTATATGTATAATTACCAATATGAATGAACCTTTAGGAAATGCTGTGGGAAATAGTTTAGAAATGATAGAAACAATAAATTCGTTAAAAGGGAATATGCCAGAAGATGTTAAAGAGGTAGTACTAGAATTAGGAAGCTACATACTTAAACTTGCAGGAAAAGGTGAAAATATAGAAGAAAATAAAATAAAAATAGAAAATTGCATTAATTCTGGAAAGGCGTATAAGAAATTTGTTGAATTAATACATAGACAAGGTGGAGATATATCTTATTGTGAAAATACAGAAAAGTTTGAAAAAGCAAGATATCAAGCAAACATAGCTTTTGAAGAAGGTTATATAAGTAAGATAGATGCAGAAAAAATAGGAAAGATTGCATGTAATTTAGGAGCAGGAAGAATAAAAAAAGAAGATAAAATAGATATTTCAGCAGGTATAATAGTAAATAAGAAAGTAGGAGATTATACTAAAAAAGAAGATATAGTAGCGATATTATATTCAAATAGCAAAGAAAAAATAGAAGAAGCTAAAGAGATGATAAATCAAGCTATTACAATAACAGATAAAAAAGTAGAAAAAGAAAAAATGATTTTAGGAATAATTTAAAATAATTTGAAAAGATTTTATAATTGAATAAAATATGATAACTTTCTTAGAATATAAAAAAGAAAGAACAACTTATAAAAATATAGGTTGTTCTTTTTATATATAAAATTAGGGTTTTAATTTTATATCAAAGTTAATATTATAAATTGGTATTTCCATTTTTCAAAATATCAAAATTTACACCATATGCTGAAAAATCATTTTCACTAATAAAGCGATTTAAATTTTTTGAAGAAATACCAGTGTTGCTTGCTAAAGTATCAATTGAAGAAGGCAAATCATTTTCTTGTAAAAATGTTTCTAGTTTAGCTAAATCACTTATATCTTTTGTTTTACAATTAGGGCAAACGCAGTCATTTGAAGTAAAGAAAGCGCCACATCTTTTACATCTATTTAAATCCATAATTTTCCTCCTAAACTTTACTCTTATATATTAAATCAAATTATGATATTTTGTCAATAATTTTATCAGAAAATGTCGATATTTTCTAAAAATAAATTTACAATATTATGTTTACAACAAGCACAAAATATGATATAAATAGAACAATCTATTTAGCACATTTTGTGCTTGTATTAATTTCTAAAAAGTTAAATCAAATTATTCGAATAATATTAATTCTAAAACAAATCCAAAAGGAAATATAAGAAAGCAGTAAAATGTAGTAAGTAAAAAGTAAATAGTATAAATTGCAAAATTGTTAAAATAATTTTGTTTTATTAAACGAGCCTAATTTAATGTACTAATAGAAAACTAAAAAACTGAAAGGAATAGAAAATATGGAACATAAAGAAGAATTATTAAAACCAAAGATAGATGTAGTATTTCATTCAATATTTAGAAAAGGTAATGAAAGAATAACAAAAGCATTAATAACATCAATAACAAAAGAAAAAATAGAAGATATAGAATTAGATAATGACAGGTACATAATAGGAAAATATCCAGAAGAAAAGCTAGGAATACTAGATTTAAAAGCAACATTAGATAATGGAACAATATGTGATATAGAAATTCAACTAGCAGATAATAAAGATACTGCAGAAAGATTTTTGTTTTATTGGAGTAGAATATATTCAGGTCAATTAGTAAAAGGCGATGATTATGGAAAACTAAATAAAGTAATAGGAATAATAATATTAGATTATAACTTTGAAAAAACAAAAGAAATAGAACGTATAAGTACCAAATGGAAGATAAAAGAAGTGACAACAGGTAAAGAAATAGTATTGACAGATATGTTAGAGCTTTATATAATAGAAATACCAAAAGTAAAAAGGATATTAGAAAAAGAGCCAAATGATAAGTTAGCACAATGGGTACAATTTCTAGATAATCCTAATGAAAAGGAGGTATTAAAAGCAATGGAAAATAATGAAGAAATAAAAGAAGCAATGGAAGAACTAGAAGAAGTAAGTAAAATAAAGCAATTAAGAAGAATAGCAGAATTAAAAGATAAAGCAATAAGAGATGAGAAAAATGGATTAAGGCATGCTAAAGAGGAGGGGGTAAAAGAAGGAAGAAAAGAACGGTGAATTACAAACAAAAATTAATATAGCAAAAAATATGAAAAATAAAAAAATAGATATAAATATAATTGTAGAAGTAACAGGCTTAACAAAAGAAGAAATAGAAAAAATATAGAAGAAACTGTAAAATTCACAAAAAATATTGACGAAATCCAAAAAAGTAGTATAATAGAAATATAGTAAAAATAAAAACAAAAATGAGACAAAGTAAAATTAAGGTTGCTTAAAGAGAATACTTGTCACCGGCTGAAAGCAAGTAAAAGTAAACAAATTTGAAAAACTACCTCATTAGTTGCTAGTAAAAAGCTAGACGTATTTACCTGCGTTAAAGGAATAAATTAAGTAAAAAATAGGATGGAACCGTGTAAAAAGCACTCCTAGGTATATGTAAAAGTATATCTAGAGAGTGCATTTTTTGTACATTAAAAAATTGCAGACAAATAGAAAAACAAGGTTGCCAAAAAAAGGAGGAATATAAAATGTTTAAAATTAAATTAGACGGAGGAAAAACAATGGAAGTAGAAGAAAGTATGTATTGGCATACAACAGCTCATATTTTAGCACAAGCTGTTAAAAGATTATTTCCAAATTACAAATTAACAATAGGTCCAGCAATAGAAAATGGGTTCTATTATGATTTTGATGTAGAAAAACCATTTACAGAAGATGATATATCTGCATTAGAAGAAGAAATGAAAAAAATAATTAAAGAAGATTTAAGTATTGAAAGATTCGAACTTCCAAGAGAAGAAGCTATTAAATTAATGGAAGAGAGAGAAGAACCATACAAAGTAGAATTAATTAAAGATTTACCAGAAGGAGAGGTAATTTCCTTCTATAAACAAGGTGAATTTGTTGACCTTTGCCGTGGTCCACATTTACCTTCAACAGGAAAAGTAAAAGCAATAAAATTAACTTCAATGTCTTCAAGCTATTGGAGAGGAGATGCAAATAACCAAACATTACAAAGAGTTTATGGAATTTCTTTCCCAAAGGCATCTGAACTTGAAGAATATTTAACAAAACTAGAAGAAGCAAAACAAAGAGACCATAGAAAATTAGGTAAAGAACTTGGAATATTTATGACAAACGACTTAGTAGGAAAAGGATTACCAATGTATTTACCAAATGGATGCATGGTATGGGATTTATTAGAAAATTACATTAAAGGAAAAGAAAGAAAATTAGGTTATAAACATGTTTTAACTCCACCACTAGCAAGTGTAGATTTATATAAAACATCAGGACACTGGGATCATTATAAAGATAGTATGTTCCCTAAAATGGAAGTTGAAGGGGAAGAATTTGTTCTTCGTCCAATGAACTGCCCACATC
Source organism: uncultured Clostridium sp. (assembly GCA_900553405.1). GTDB lineage: Bacteria > Bacillota > Clostridia > TANB77 > CAG-508 > UMGS1663. The sequence goes on from USDF01000044.1 coordinate 8,056, forward strand.
ATATGATGATATATGCAAACAGCATACATTCATATAAAGATTTACCAATTAGAATTGGTGAAATTGCAAGAGATTGTAGATATGAAGCAAGTGGAACATTAAAAGGAATAGAAAGGGTTAGAACATTCTGTCAAAACGATGCTCACTTATTTGTAACACCAGAACAAATAGAGTCTGAATTTAAAGCAGTTGTAGATTTAATTCTAGAAGTATACAAAGAATTAAATATAACAGATTATCATTTTGAGTTGTCATTAAGAGATCCAGCAGATAAAGTTAAATATCATCCAGATGACGAAATGTGGGATAATGCTGAAAATAAATTAAGACAAGTATTAAATGATATAGGAATTGAATACGAAGAAAAAATAGGTGAAGCAGCATTCTATGGACCAAAACTAGATGTTCAAGTAAAACCAGCAGTTGGAAATGAATATACATTATCTACATGCCAATTAGACTTCTGTTTACCAGCTAAATTTAATTTAGCATATATAGATAAAGATGGAGCAAAGAAAACTCCAGTAGTTCTTCATAGAGCAATATTAGGAAGTATAGACAGATTCATGGCTTACTATTTAGAAGAAACAAAAGGAGCTCTTCCAACTTGGCTTGCACCAGTTCAAGTAAAAATACTTCCAATTACAGATAAACAATTAGAATACTGTAAAAAAGTAGAGCAAGAACTATTAGATAAAGATATAAGAGTTGAATTAGATGATAGACAAGAAAAAGTAGGATACAAAATTCGTGAGGCTCAAATGGAAAAAATTCCATACATGCTAATAGTTGGAAATAAGGAAATAGAAGCAAATGCAGTAGGAGTAAGGACAAGAAAAGAAGGAGATATTGGACAAATGAAACTAGAAGAATTTATTTCTAAAATTGAAGAAGAAATAAAGAAGTATAGCTTATAGTGTACAGAATATAATAAAAATGCTTGAAATATAATTAATATTGTGCTATATTATATTTTAAATACTTTTTTGAGCTAAAAAAGGAGGGAAATTCAAAATGACACGAGACAACATAACTATTGAAGCATTAGCAAAGGAAGCAGAGCTATATGATCCAAGTGTGGCCAATCCTGGAGATTTATTAGAAGTTATAAATAAATTTCCAGAATTAAAAATACAGTTAGAAGAAAAAATAACTAATGAATTTTTGAAAAAAATTACTGAAGAAGGGAAATGTTATTTTGTAATAAATAACGTATCATACAAATATAAGATAAAAAGAGAAAAAGAAGTAAGACTGAGCTATTGTGGAAAAAGAAAAAAGCCATTAATATCAATTGATATATAATTGGCTAAAGGGCAAAAAAGAGGTTGATTAACCTCTTTTTTGTTATTTATTATAATGAATGTAAGAAATGTTGTTAAAAATAAATTTATATGATATATATTAATAAAGAAGGAGTGAAAAAAGTGAGATTAGATAAATTCTTAAAGGTATCAAGAGTAATAAAGAGAAGAACTATTGCAAATGAAGCAGCAGATGGAGGCAGAGTTATAGTTAATGGAAAAATTGTAAAACCAAGTTATGAGGTAAAAGTAGGAGATATTGTGGAAATAAAATTTGGAGATAAAGTTTCAAAATTTGAAATAATAAAAATACCTACAACTGTAGGAAAAGAAATTGGAGAATTAATAAAAGTTTTATAAAGAATATTACAATAAATATATAATAAAAAATAAGTTAAATGAAAGATTGTAAAAAAATGCAAGTTAAAAACGTGAAGTAAAAAACTAAATGCAATTCTGTAAAGTAAATGCAACTTGTACGAAAAAAAGCAAGTTTTAAGCGATATATTTGCTTAAAAAACTTGCTTTTTTCGCTATTTTTGTGTAAAATTAATATAGATTTCAAAAAAGTTTGCATGACTAATAAAACAAAATTGCATTAAATTTTTTTAGTGTAAAAATAAGTGCCATTTTGTTTTGCTTTTAGTTTTTCAATTAATTATGCAAATGTTTTGGATTAAATTAATGTAGATTGTTCATTTTACATGAACTTATTTTAGAAGACGGGGATTGGTTGTAACCTCGTCTTTTGCTATCTTTTGTATATTTAATTTTTGAGCAAGTTCTTCGCCGTATATGAAAGAAAATATTTCATAAGGCGTTTTGCCACCTAAATTTTCTCTTGGTGTGGAATTTATATGCGAAAACATTAAATTTATTTTTTCTTGTGTTAAATGATTCCAACTTTGACCATTTGGAAGTATTTCTCTAATAAAATTGTGATTATTTTCTACATGCGGTTTCTGACTTGACTGCATTGGATCACAATAAAATATTTTTCCTCTTATTTCGCATGTATAAATATTTACCTCAAATTGTTGTGATTTTATAAATTCTGTTCCACGGTCTGTTAATAGCACTGAAAATAATTGTTCATACTCTTTATTTGATAATATTTCTTGAAAAGAATCCAAGCTTTTTGACATTGAATCTGATGTTTTTTCTGTATGCAATATTCCAATCATGAATTCTGTGTTCTCAAATATAAATGTTTGAATATATGGACCTGTTTGATTGTTATATACCGTATCCATCTCTGTTGTTGTTATATTTGGATTTTGCACTTTATATTCTAAATAATCTGTATAAGTTCTACCATTGTAATTGGTTGGTTCTTTTCGCTTTTTTAATTGTTTATTTGGAAGTCTCCTTCTGATTTTCCTTTTCAATGTAATATTTGTGACACCCCAATCTTTAAATAATCCCATTTCGATATAATTATATATTGTTTTTTCACAGAATTTTATTTCTGGATGGTTATTTAATATTGTATAAATTGATTGACCTTTCTTTATTAATGGACAAATAAGATGGGCTAATTCAATTAATTCAGATGTGTTTAAATTTACACCTTGTCTTGAATCTGTCAAAGTGTATTTATATTTCTTATGTGCTTCTTCTGCAAAATAAAAATATTTGTCAAGATTACAAGTTTTAAGTTTTGAACAATTATTGCAAACAGCAATGTTTCTATCTCTATCTTTGCAAGAAATTGGCTGAAATATTCGACATTTATTTGTACAGACTTTGCAATTAACAAAGAATTTACAATTAAACAAATTTGATGATTTGTATATATTGTGTGGTTTCAAAATTTTATGACGATTAATTTCTCTTGCTATTGTTGATTGTGTTTTATCTAATTCATTGGCTATTTCAAACTTTCTACGTCTTTGGTTTAACATTTCTTCAATTCTATTTCTTTGGCTCAATGTAAGCTGTTTTCCTTTTTCCATCATAATATTTCTCCATTTCTACCAAAACATTTACATAATACAATTATAACAAAATTGCATTATATTGTACATTAAGACCAAATGTAAGACTTATTGCAATGCACGTTGTCGAAACTTGCTTTTACTTTTTCACTTATCTTGCAAGTTAAAAATATAAAATATAATATAAATGGTAAAATTAAATTACCGGTTAGAGATAAAAAAGACACATAATTAAA
>USDF01000045.1 GCA_900553405.1 uncultured Clostridium sp.
TGTTTTCTCATTTTCTTTTGTTTCCTCCTATTTTTACTTTAGTATTTCCAACAAACATTTAAAATATAAGACAATTTTATGTTTATAAATTGTTACTTTTTTATTTTCTATAATTCTATCAATCCGTTACTTACTAGTCAATATTTTTTTGACATTTTACAATAAAAAATATCAGAAATAAATTACCATTTTTAATCAAATACTTTATTTTTTATAGACTCTTATTTTTAACTTCACAAAAGTAAAAAGCACACATATTTATATGTGTACTTTTTACAAATTTAATTTAAAATTAGTTATATAGTATTGGTTACTACATTGGCTGTATTTTGGTTAGTTGTATTGGTTTGATTATTTGACTTTGTCTCATCATTTAATTCTTCTAATTTTACATATTGATTCATATATTCAATTACATTATATGATGTTCCGTTAAATACCATTGTATATTCTTCTCTACCATTATTTATTACATAATAAACATTTTCTAAAGCCGTTGGTACTAACTCTTTTCCTAAATAATTAACTAAACCATAAATTGATTTTTTTCTTCTATTTGTATCTTCAGTTATTTTTGAAACTACAATTCCTTTTATATCTGGAATTATTAATGTACTATTAGAAGTATTGTTATTTGTTATACAACCCAATGCATCATATTCTATTGGTAATATTATATTTCCTTTTTTATCATACATACCCCATTTTCCATTTTGTTTTACTGGTATTGCATTATTGAACAATAAATATGGATTTTTAATATCACTATTTTGGAATTGTGTTGTATCTATACCTATTTCATCATATTCTAAATATATTAATATTTTTCCATTTTTCTCTATAACACCTTTTTTATTATTATTTGTTGCTAAATATAGATTTAAATCTTTATCTATTTGTTTTAAACTGTCGTATTGTGGACTTACTTTAGTGTCTCCATCTGCTGTAATAATTCCTACTTTATTTTCTGGAGTTTTTACTATAAATTCTTGTGTACTTTCTATAAATTCAATTTCAGTATATTTAGTTCCTACAATTTCTTTATCACCTAATTTGTATATACCATATCTTATATCTTTGCTATTCACATTTCTATTGGTGTTATCCACATTTTGTACTATCATTAGACCATATAATAAAGCTTTTTGGTTATTAAAGTCTGTAGCCACTGCAGATGTATTATAATTTTGTGTATAATAATTTGCTAAATATGGCAATGTGTATATTGTAATTTTATTTTGTTCTTGATTACTTGTTATTTGTATATTGCAAGCTAAACTAAGTCCTTCAGCTGTAATATAAAGTTTTTTGTTCATTCTTATTACTGGTTTTTCTATTGTAAAATATTCATAATTTACCTGATTTACAGGTGTTTTATAAATTGTATTTGAATCTTTTTCAAATGTACATACTTCATTTTCACCCTCTAGATAGCCTTTTGAAGTATCCTCAGTATATTGTTTATATCCACTATTGTAATATTTATATCCTATCATAGGAGCAATATCTTCCAAAGATACATACACTGTATCTCCTTCATAAACAAATAAATCATTTTTTGATGAAACTTTTTTATCATCTATATAAAATTTAAACAATTTACCTTCTAAATAATATATTGTTATGAATAAGATTATACTAATTACTAAAAGCATAACAATTATTATTGTTATAAGTTTCATTGTTTTTTTAGTTTTTCTATCTTTTTCTTCTTGATTTGTTCCTATAATCTCCATAAAAATCCTCCAATATTTTCTTTTGTTTTAATCTTCATGATAATATTTTTTATAAAATTCTTCTGCAAATGTTCCTAAATTATCATTCTCTATTTCTATTCTAACTCTTTCCATTAATTTCGTCAAGAACCTTAAATTATGAAGTGATAATAATCGAACACCTAATATTTCGTTTGCTTTTACTAAATGACGAATATATGCTCTTGTATAGTTTTTACAAGTATAGCAGTCACATTCTGGATCTAATGGTGTAAAATCTCTTTCATATGTTGCATTTCTTACTACTACTTTTCCGTTCCATGTCATTGCAGTTCCATTTCTTGCAATTCTTGTTGGTAAAACACAATCACACATATCTATTCCTGCTTTTGCAGCTTCTATTAGGTAATCTGGTGTTCCTACTCCCATTAAATAACGTGGCTTATTTTCTGGCATAAGTGGTGCAGTATACCTAAGTATTTTTAAGAATTCCTCTTTTGGTTCTCCTACACTAATTCCACCTATAGCATAACCTGGAAAATCTAATTTTATTAAGTCTTCTGCGCTTTTCTTTCTTAAATCTTCATAAAATCCACCTTGTATAATTCCAAATAATCCTTGTGTATCTGTATTTTTATGAGCTTCTTTACAACGAATCGCCCATCTTGTAGTTCTTTCCATTGAATTTTTTGCATACTCATATGTAGATGGATATGGACAACATTCATCAAATGACATTATAATATCTGCTCCTAATGCTTCTTCTATTTCCATTACTTTTTCTGGTGTAAAGAAATGTTTACTACCATCCAAATGAGATTTAAACTCAACACCATCTTCTGAAATTGTACGTAAATCACTTAAACTAAAAACTTGGAATCCTCCACAATCTGTTAATATTGGCTTATTCCATCTCATAAAATTATGAAGTCCACCTGCCTCTTTTACTAGTTCATGACCTGGTCTCAAATATAAATGATATGTATTAGATAAAATTATTTGTGCTTTTACATCGTTTTCTAACTCTTCTGGTGTTAAAGATTTAACTGTTGCTTGTGTTCCAACTGGCATAAATATTGGTGTTTGTATATCTCCATGAGGAGTATGTATTACTCCTCTTCTCGCTCCTGTTTGTTTACATTCATGTAATAATTCATATGTTATTGCTGGTTTCATTTTCTTCCTTTCCGTGGCAAAAGGGCCAGCCTTTTTTACCACATTTATTTTTTTAACAATATTCTTCTTATCTTTTCCCTATGTACTTTTATTAAACTTTCTATTTTTTGGTAAGATAAATTATAACTATACTTCAAAACATACGATATTTCTTCTATCAGTTCATTATTGTTATTTACATCTTCTATAGAAACATCATACTTTTTTAAAAATTTCTCTATATATCTGTTATATTGTATCTCATTATCTTCTTTTGTCTCAATATAGTCGTTTTCTTGAATCTTCTCTTTTCTATGCATATTTTTATATAATTCTACATCCAAAAACATATTCCTTAACATTTCTTTATCTTTTAAAAAGCTATTATAACTAGAATATATATATTGACTTGCATCGTTACATATTTGAGCCTTTACTGGATTATTATGTATATATATAATGCAATTAATAAAATGTTTTTGATCTCTTATTACTTGCGATTTATATCTATCTCTATACACATAACCAACTCTATTTTGATTTTTGTTATAATATATTGCGTATATTGTATTTATCTTTTGCATAAATTTAATTATATCTTCTATGTCTATATAGTTGACTAATATATGCACATGATTGTCCATAACACAATATGCTATAACACTTATTTTATTTTTTTCACTGTATTCCTTTAATAGTTTTATGTATTCTTTCTTTTGACTATCTTTTTTAAATATTTTTTCTCTATTAATTCCTTGAACCATAATATGTAAATATTTCTTTTCTTGTATTAGTCTTCTTTTTAAACGGGGCATAAATATTCCTTCTTTCTTTTTTTATTTAAGCCCCTATTTTATTTTTGAATTTTGCTTTGTGGTAAAAAAGACCGTCCCTTTTGCCACACTTTTTTATTAGCAAATGAACATTGCGTCTCCGAAGCTGAAGAAACGATATTTTTCTTCTACTGCATGTTTATATGCTTTCATTATATAGTCTTTTCCTGCTAATGCAGATACTAACATTATTAAAGTTGACTCTGGTAAATGGAAATTTGTAATTAAGCAATCTATACATTTGAATTTATACCCTGGGTATATGAATATATTTGTGTCTCCTTCTGTTTCTTTTACTAATCCATTTTCATCTGCTACTGATTCTAGTACTCTACAAGACGTTGTTCCTACTGCTATTATTCTTCCTCCATTTTTCTTTGTATTGTTTATTTTTTCTGCATCTTCATGTTTTATATAATAATGTTCACTATGCATGTCATGTTCTTCTATGTTTTCTACTTTTACTGGTCTAAATGTTCCTATTCCAACATGAAGTGTTACATTCGCAATTTCTACACCTTTTTCCTTTATTTTTTCTAGTAGTTCTTCTGTAAAATGAAGTCCTGCTGTAGGTGCTGCTGCTGACCCCTCATATTTTGCATATACTGTTTGATATCTAGATTTGTCATCTAATTTTTCTTTTATATATGGTGGTAGTGGCATTAAACCAATTTGATCTAATATTTCATTGAATATTCCCTCATATTCAAATTTTACTTTTCTATTTCCGCCTTCCATCATTTCTAGTATTTCTGCTTTAAGTAATCCATCTCCAAAGATAACTTTTGTTCCTATTTTTAGTCTTCTTCCTGGATGTACCATTACTTCCCAGATATCCCCTTCTATTCTTTTTAATAATAGAAATTCAATATGTACTCCTGTTTCTTCTTTTATACCATATAGTCTTGCTGGTATTACTTTTGTGTTATTTCTAACTAAGCAATCTCCTGGTTTCAAGTAATCTAGTATATCTTTAAATATTTTATCTTCTATTGTTTTATTTTCTCTGTTTAATACCATTAAGCGTGATGCACTTCTATCTTTTATTGGAACTTGTGCAATTAACTCTTGTGGTAATTCATAATTAAAATCTGATACTTTCATTTTTGTTTCTATTCCTTTCTTAAAACACTGATAGTTAAATTTTTTATTTTTTACTTTGTACAACATACTTTGTACAACATATTTTTACATTCATATTATTTACTTTTTTATGCTTGTTGTTTAACTACTCTAAATAGATTAACTATTTTTGTAAATAAATTATTTAGTTCTTCCATAATATTTTCTGGCTCTTTTAATTCACTTAGTTTATGGGAATATTCAAAATCTGATGCTTTTACTGGCTTTTTCGTAAATATTTCTTTAGGAAGTCCAATCTTTCCTGAAACAGTATTTATATTTTTATTCATATAATCCTGATACCATTCTTTAAGACCTATTAATCTCTTATTTTCATACCCATACTTTTCATAATCATGTAGTTCTGGTCTTTCTATTCCGTATTCTTCTGTATTTCTTTCTAATGTATGTAAAAACTCATGCATTAAAACTTCTTCTGGAAAAGTATTAATCCTAATATCATATTTATATACATAATTTTTATCATCATCTGGAAGTCTAATATTTGAATATCCTAATCCTCTGTATTCCATAGATCCAAGTCCTATCCAATCATTTACAGGAATTGCTTTTTGTTGATTTATATCTCCTGTTCTAAAAGCTACAAATATATGATCATACTTTCCTTCTTTTATATATGGATCTAGCACATCTTTTATATTGTATCCTAACACATAATAACCATTTTCTTCATCGTAAGATAATTGTGTAATTGGAGCCGTTACTTCTTCTATTTTATATGTTACTCTTATTTTATCATAACTCATTTCTTGAATAGAATTTTGAAAACGTCTCATACAAATTGAAATGTCATCTTTATCTGTTTGTGTCAAACTTAATTTAATATTTTTATTATCTATATTTACATCAACATAGTCAAACAACAAACATAAGAAATTCCATGTATTGCTTTCATCTTGAATTCCAGATTCTATTGTAAAATCTGAGAACCATGCAGTTCCTATAGCAGTATCTTCATTTCCTCCTAATCTAAAGCCTAAATCTATTTCTTCTTTATTTTTAGAATTGAAATAAAGGGTTACTTCTGTCCAGTCGGTTGTTCCTATCACATTATCTGATTTTATCAGTCCATCTTTAATACATATATGTGCACCTGCATCTGTATTTTCTTTGCTTGTTTTTACATCTTGCGTTTTTATTTTACAAGTTACTTTATAAGGTGTATTTGGAGTTACATTTATTGTTTTATAAAACATAGCATCATTATAATTTGTATTTTCTATTTTATAACTATTTATGTTTCCATATTTTACTTCATTGTCCCTTTCAAAGTTGGAAAGTCCCATATTATATTCTGCTTTTATATAGTCATTAAAATTATATTTTTGGTATATTGTATATGCCATGTATATAAGTATTACAAAAACAACAATTGAAATAATATTTTTTATCAAGTTAAAACTTTTTTTCTTTTGCATTTTTTCCTCCAACAACTTTATATTTTTTATTATAACACGATAGCATATTTAAAAACAAGCTATATTGCTTGATTTTTGTTAAATCTTATGTTATACTTAAAAATATATTTTTTTGTAACTTTATAAACTAATTAGTAGAAAGCGAGGTTGATTTAAGCATGATTAAGAACAACAATAATAATAAAGGAGAAAAAAACGCCAAAAAGAAATTAGTACTTTTTTAACCTGCTAATTAAGCAAAAAACAAATATAATTAGATTATGGAGGACCAGCTTAATGGAAAAATTTGTAGAGTTTTATTTTCCTGGAAGAATTATTGATGGAGAAAATGAAAGGAAGGTTGCTGACTGTGATATAGAGCATATAAAACAAAACCTTCCCAACTATGCTATTGCATTTCGTTTTTTTGAAAAAGATAAAGAAGGGAACAAAATAAATGCTTCAAACCGTTATTGGATTGGTCGTGAGCTTCCGGTTGAAGATTTGAAGGTTAAATATCCTCAAATTGATACAGAAGAGTTTGCTGGATATGAAAGAATCGTAATAACTTTAACCGGCGGATTTTATCCTTTGTCTAAAACTGATGTAGTTATCTAAAATCCTTTCTATATGTATAAGTTTCATATAGTATAAAAGTTTCAAAAAGAGATTTCCTTATTTTTTGGAAATCTCTTTTTATTTTAGTTATTTACTCATCTTTCTTAATGCTTTCAAAATCTATCTATGTCTAATTTCTTAAGCATCTTATCAGATTTTATACTTTTTCTACTTCTATTTGAAGTTTTTCACCATTTATTGATGTTTCTGTGTAATTGTTTCTTTCTGCGTTGTATATAATTTCGTTTGCTAATGTATCTCTTTGAATTTGCTCTGCAAATTTTTTGATTACATCTTCTAACATTTCATTTCCAGAAACATAAAGATTAATTCTATCTAATACTTCAAATCCACTATCTTTTCTCATGTTTTGTACTTTAGATAAAATCTCTCTTACATAACCTTCTTCTTTTAACTCTTTTGTAATTGTAGTTTCTAATACAACACCAATTTCACCTTCACCTGCAAATGCAAATCCTTCTTTTCCTTGCATTGTAATTAAAAGATTTTCGCTATTTAATGTTATTGTTTCTTCTCCTATTGTTATTACTTCTTCCTCACCTTTTTGAATTTTAAGTGCAAGTTCCATTTGATTTTTCTTTGCAATTTCTTGTTTAATTTGTGGTATTAATTTTCCATAAATTCTTCCTAATACTGGTAGATTTGGTTTAATTTCAAAATTAACATACTCTGACATTTGAGCTCCAAATTCTACTTTCTTGATGTTCAACTCATCTTTTACAATGTCTGCATAGTATTTTGGAAGTGTATCTACAGAAATTAACATTTCTGAAAGTGGTTGTCTATTTTTGATATTTGCACTATTTCTTGCACTTCTTCCTAGTTTTACTATTGTATAAGCTAAATCCATTTCTTTTTCTAAGTCTTTATCTATAGCACTTTCATCTGCTTCTGGCCAAGTACATAAATGAATACTTTCTGGAGCATTTTTATCTAAGTTTACTACTAAGTTTTGATAAATCTCTTCTGTAATAAATGGTACAAATGGTGCACAAACTTTTGCTAAAGTAGTTAGTACTTTATATAGTGTTACATATGCGCCTATTTTATCGTCTGTTAGAGTTTCACTCCAATATCTTTCCCTATTTCTACGTACATACCAGTTAGATAAGTTGTCTGTAAATTCTTCTATTTCTATTGCTGCATTTGTTATATCATATTTGTCTAATTTTTCTTCTATATCTTTTATTAATGTATTTAATTTAGAAATTATCCATTTATCCATTACATTTTCTGATTTAAAATCTGCATATTCTAATGGGTTAAATTTGTCTATTTCTGCATAAAGTACATAGAATGAGTAAACATTCCATAATGTAGATAAGAATTTTCTTTGTGTTTCTTCTACATCTTTTATAGAAAATCTTGTTGGTAGCCATGGTGCTGAAGATGTATAGAAATGCCATCTTGTAGCATCTGCTCCTACTGAATTTAATACTTCAAATGGGTCTACAACATTTCCTAAATGTTTAGACATTTTTAAACCTTTGCTGTCTAAAACGTGTCCTAATACTATACAATTTTCAAATGGATTTGTATCAAATATACATGTTGAAATTGCTAAAAGTGTATAGAACCATCCTCTAGTTTGGTCAACAGCTTCTGATATGAATTGAGCTGGGAAGTTTTTATCAAATAATTCTTTATTTTCAAATGGGTAATGTAATTGTGCAAAAGGCATAGATCCTGAATCAAACCAGCAGTCTATAACTTCTTTTTCTCTTACCATTTCTCCACCACATTCTGGGCATTTTAAGTGAATTGGGTCTAAATATGGTTTATGTAGTTCTACATTTTCAGGTACATTTATACCTTTTTCTTCTAATTCTTTTCTAGAACCTATACATTCCATATGACCACATTCACAACGCCATACTGGTAGTGGTGTTCCCCAATATCTATCTCTTGAAATCCCCCAGTCTATAACATTCTCTAAGAATTTTCCAAAACGACCTGTTCTAATTGTGTCTGGCATCCAGTTAATTTTGTTATTGTTTTCTAATAACTTATCTCTAACTGCTGTCATTTTTACAAACCAGCTCTCTTTTGGATAATATAGAAGTGGTGTATCACATCTCCAACAATGTGGATAGCTGTGTGTATGTTTAGCAGAGCTAAATAATTTATTTTGTTTAGCAAGCCAAATACATACATCTTTATCACAAGTTTTAACAAATCTTCCTGCCCATGGTTCAACCTCTGGTACGAATTTTCCTTCTTTATCTACTAAGTTTACAAATGCAATACCATTTTGTTTTGAAACAAAGCTATCGTCTTCACCATAAGCTGGTGCAATATGAACTATACCAGTACCGTCTGTTAAAGTTACATAGTCTCCATGAATTACAACAAATGCTTTTCCTTCTGGTTTTGCAAATGGCATTAATTGTTCATATTTCATTCCTAATAGTTCAGAACCTTTTACTTCTTTTACTATTTCGTATGGAATGTCTTTTAAAACTGCTCCTATTAAGTCTTTAGCTAAAATGTAGATTTCTTCTGTTCCTTCTTCTTGCATTTTTCCATCTATAACTGGTCTTTCTACTTTTACATAAGCATATGTATATGCCTTATTTACGCAAAGTGCTAAGTTAGAAGGTAATGTCCATGGAGTTGTTGTCCATGCTAAGAAATAAACATTTTTCTCGCCTTCTACTTTAAATTTACATGTACATGTTAAATCTTGTACATCTTTGTAACCTTGTGCAACTTCGTGTGAAGAAAGAGCTGTTCCACATCTTGGGCAATATGGCATAACTTTATGTCCTTGATATAAAAGACCTTTATCCCACATTTGTTTTAAAGCCCACCATTCAGATTCTATATAGTCGTCATGATATGTAACATATGGATTTTCCATATCTACCCAATAACCTATTTGGTTTGTCATATCTTCCCACATAGAAACATATTTAAATACGCTGTCTTTACATTCTCCTATGAATTTTTCAACACCATAATCTTCAATTTGTTGTTTTCCTGAAATACCAAGTTTTTTCTCAACTTCAAGTTCAACTGGAAGTCCATGAGTGTCCCAACCAGCTTTACGAATTACATTGTAACCCTTCATAACTTTATACCTTGGTATAATATCCTTCATAACCCTTGTTAAAATATGACCAACATGTGGTTTTCCATTAGCTGTTGGAGGTCCATCATAAAAAGTAAAATATCTTTTACCTTCATTAATAGCAAAGTTTTTATGGATAATATCTTTTTTATCCCATAAATCTTTTACTTCATGTTCCATTCCAACAAATCCATTTTCTTTAAGTTCAACTTTCTTGTACATCTTTCTTTTCTCCTTTCCGAACACCAGGGACGGTCCTTTTCGTTCCGTTTTTGGAACACTTGGGACATTCCTTTATTTTTATTACATTAGTAATGTTTTCTTTTGGTGTTTTTATCACTTTTTGGTACATTTATTCTTTTAAATTTCCTGCTACGCTTTCTATTTCTTGTAGTTCCATTCTATACTTTTGTTTTACATTTGGATATTTTTCGTGGTCAACCTCTGATAAAAACATATCTTTTGGTCTTACCCATAAACTACCATCTCCATATAGTCTTCTATATACAACCATTTCTTCTTTTGTTTCTGAATGTCTTGCAACATCTTCTACTAAATAGTAATCGCCCTTAAAATGTTTGTATATTCCTTTTATTTTTAGTTCTCGCATATATACTTTCCTCCTTTTATTATAATTTTCAATATTTATTGGTGTACTGTAGAGCAATTGACTCTTAATCAGCAGGTCTTCTGTTTTAGCTTAGACATACACACTATTTATATAGCACTCAAAAAACTCTATCTCATCCTATATAGGACGAAATAGAGTTTAAACTTTCCGTGGTACCACCTAAATTGAAAATAATTTAATTTTTATTTTCCACTTATTTTCCTTTAACGCAGAGAATTACGTTTAAACTTAATCTTTTTTCAAATTTCAGTTTAAAAACTAAAAGGTGATAACAAATAAAATAGTTTCTACTAGAATTTCACCAAACATCTAGCTCTCTTAAGGCTTTTTTTATTTGTGTTGTCCTTATTATTGTCTTTATTATTTAACTATTGTTTTATATATTAACATTTTTTATATCTTTTTTCAATAGTTTATGTAGAAATATTTTAGATTTTTTGAATTTCAACATACATGTTTTTTATTTTCAACAATTTTTATTTGTATAATTTTATTTCATTATTTTTGACAAAAAATTAATGTCAATAAGGAGTAGCCTATTGACATTTTTACATTATTAAAGTTGGCTAAAATGCGAACTTTAAAATTATTTGTTTATATTTAACGCACTATACTTTATATCTTTCTTAACAGTGCTCAGTGCTACATATAAAGTGTGGGC
>USDF01000046.1 GCA_900553405.1 uncultured Clostridium sp.
AAACAATAAAATATATAATTTCTATTTGAATAAAGTTGAGAAAGAGTCATGTTAATGATAGCGAAAAATTACAATTTAGTAAGTTGTAGGGGAGATTAAAAAAATGAAAGATGGAAAAATACCAAATCCAAATAAAATACACCCAATAGTTGGATATAATAAAGAAATATATGTAAAACCTACTATAAAAAATAAAAATATTATAGTTGGAGATTTTACTTATATTGCAGATACAGAGTTTGAAAGTCATGTAACACATCACTACGAATTTAATAATGATAAATTGATTATAGGAAAGTTTTGTCAAATAGCTTCAGGAGTTGAATTTGTAATGAATGGTGCTAATCATCAAATGAATGCAGTAACAACATTTCCTTTTTATACATTGGAAGGTTGGGAGCAAGTTCCACCTACACAAAATGACTTACCTATTAAAGGAGATACAGTTATTGGAAATGATGTATGGATAGGACAGAATGCAACAATAATGCCAGGAGTTCATATTGGAAATGGTGCAATAATTGGTGCTAATTCTGTTGTAGCAAAAGATATTCCACCATATCATATTGCAGTTGGAAATCCTTGTAATGTGATTAAAAAGAGATTTGATGATGAACTAATTGAGGTAATGGAAAAATTAAAATGGTGGGATAAAAGTATAGAAGAAATAAACAATTTAATTCCGATACTAACTTCGAGTGATTTAGAAAAAGTAAAGGAAGAATTATCAAAATTAGTATAAATACAAATTACAATAAGTTGGGTAGATAACCAGTTGAAATTATCTACCTTTTATTATATAATCGTAACAAGAATTAGTAATTTATCGAGGAGGTATTTGTAACGAAAAATAAAAAAATTGGTATAGGTTCATTGTCATTGTTACTAGTAATTATTGCTTTCGTTTGGGCTTTTAATATTTTTGGAGTTTGTGTTGGAGATCACATTTTAGCAACATTGAACATACCTACTTGGTCTAATATGGCTAATGAGACTGGAACACATTACACTATTTTTTATTCATTTATATTTTTAATACCAGCACTAATATTATCTATTAAATATAAAGATAATTTGTTTACAAAGGTTGGAAAATGGTTATCAATTACTTTTATTGGAATACTTTTACTTGGATTTATATTTATGGTTGTATAGTAACAAATTACAATTTATATAATAGTTCTATAATTTTATAGGGGCGTCAAAATGTCGCCTCTATATTTTTTGAGTATACCGCTAAAAGCCACGCTTTTAGGCGTAAATGGGAGTTCAGGGTGACTCCCTGTTCCTGCATACTTAAAAAAAGTTTGAAAAAAACGAAAAAATTTTAAAAATTTGCAACATTTGATAAAATTTTTGACTTCATATATATAGAAATGTGAGGTGATGCAATTTGATAAACATGAAAAAGTTTTACTCTATTTCTATATTGTAATTTAAAATAAAAAGAGATAACAATTCTCTTTTTAGCATAACATTTATTAATAATGTTATGAAGGAGTTAGGTTGTTTGAAAAATAATTACAATTTTTACGTTGTTAAACTTCACTTCGAAAATCCTCAATGTGCAATAGCACACCTGCGGTTTTCTTGTTTGTTTGCCTAGTAAAAATTTAATTCTTTTCCAAACGTGTAGATTTAACTTCGGGAAGGTAAATAAATTATGAAACTTACAATAGCAGAAATACAAGGCACGAAGTATGTTCAAATTTATTTGACAGAAGATGAACTCCAGAAAAAAGAAACAAAAGATTTAGTTAAAAAGTATAAACAAGAAAAATATAGCGTGGCTATTTTCGTAAGTGGAAAAGAGAATTATCCCGAGATTCTTGAAAAAATAATTACGAAACAAGTGGAATTAAACAAAAATGTATGCTAACATGAAAACAAGCAATATCAGGCGAGATTTGGAGGATAAAATGACAGTTGTACGGATATTGTAGATTGTCTAGAGATGAAGATAAAGAAAACTATGCAAGTATTGAAGAACAGAAAAGAATTATTCAAGACTATGCAATTTCTCGTAATTGGGCTATCTCAGACTTCTACATAGATGACAATGTTTCGGGATATACCTTTAACAGACCTGCATTTTCAAAAATGATTGAAAAAGTAAAAGGAGGAAAAATTGATGTAGTCATAGCAAAGGATTTATCAAGAATTGGAAGACATAACGGACGAGTATTAGTTTTAATAGATGAGTTTAAGAATATTCAAAAGAATTTAATATTAGTTTCTGAAATGGGTGGAACTTATGATGTTTTAAATGATAGAGATGATACTATTGGAATAACAACATGGTTTAATGAAAGATATGTTAAAGATTGTTCAAGAAAAACTAGAGACCACATGTATTCTAAACAAAAAACAGGAA
Source organism: uncultured Clostridium sp. (assembly GCA_900553405.1). GTDB lineage: Bacteria > Bacillota > Clostridia > TANB77 > CAG-508 > UMGS1663. The sequence continues at coordinate 2,375 of USDF01000046.1, forward strand.
GATTAATTATGGGAAATTATTATGGATATATAAAAGATCCAGAAGATATAACAAAGCTATATGTTGATGAAGAACTACGACCTGTTATAGAATTAATATATAAGTTATATACCGAAGAAGGAATTGGAAGAAAGAAAATTTGCGATATTCTAAATAGTAAATACAATTACCCAACTCCATCGGCTTACTATCAAATGAAACACCTAGAAAGAGGCAGAATATATAAACATCCTGTTCAAAAATTATGGTCCACATATATGATAAGAAATATTTTAGAGAATGATGTATATTGTGGCACACTTAGAACTCATAAGAAAAAGACTGTATCCATAAGAGGTAAAGCAATAAAGCTTCCAGAGGAAGAACATTTTGTGTTTGCAAATCATCATGAAGCAATTATATCTAAAGAAACATTTAACTTAGCTCAAGAAATAAGAAAGAGAAAACTAAATACAAAAAGTACATCAAGTACAAGAAAAAGAAACTATTACTTTTCAGGACTTTGCAGATGTGGTGATTGTGGATTTGGAGTAAGTGGCATAACTATAACTAGAAAACAATCTCAAAAGGGTTATGAATGTTCACAATATAGAACTTATGGTAAAGCTAGATGTAAATGCCATGAAATTAAAGAATCAGATATAATTATACATTTCAAAGAATTTTTAAAATTCACTAAAAACAAATACATAGATGAAATAAATAAAATACAGATTCAAACAAAAACTAATGCTAAAACAAATAATAAAGAAAAAATTAAATTTGAAATTGAAAACTTAAATGCTGAATACAAAGTTTTGATTAGTCAAAAAATTAAAGATTTAACCAATACTACAAATGAGTATCAACGAGAAATGGTTGAAAATACATATAAAGAAGTGGAAAAAGACAAAACTAATCGTATGGAACAATTACAAAAACTATTAGAACAACAGCAAGAAGATTTAGACACAGAAAAAATAAAAAAATTAAAAACGGCAATAGAATATTTTGATAATATTCTAAAATCTAATGAACCCAATAGATATATTTTAGAGTGTTTAATTGATAAAATATGGATTTATCACGATAAGAGTGTGAAATTCGAGCTAAAACCTGAAATTAGCCGATTAATATAATATCCCAAAATTGAAGGCTTTTACCCCCGTATGTACTACAGAAATGATAGCTTTTTCTAAAGCCAATACATATTTTGAAAGACTAAATACTTGTTTAATAGGTTTAAGTGTAGACAGTAATCCTTCACATTTAGCATGGGCATATGACATTTATTGTAAAACAGGTATAGTAATACCATTTCCAATAATAGCAGACAGAAATGGCGCAATAGCAAGAAAGTATGGAATGATTTCAAGTGACGTAAGTACAACTGAAACAGTTAGAAATGTATTTATTATAGATGACCAAGGTATAGTTAGACTAATATTAGTCTATCCGTTAAATATAGGAAGATGTATTCCAGAAATATTAAGATGCATAGAAGCGCTTCAAACTTCGAAAGAAAGTAATGGTTCGACACCTGCGAATTGGGTACCATGCGAACCTATAATCATACCAGCACCAAAAACATTTAAAGAATTAGAACAAAGAAATAGAGAAATAGCAAAAGATAGAAATGGAATGAATTGGTATTTAAGTTTTAAAAATCCCGAAAAATGTATAAATGCAGAAACAAAAGAATGCAAAAGATTAGAAGAAGAAAACAAGTAATTGATTATAACTATAAAAAACAATAGTATTTATAGAAGTGCAATAGATACTATTGTTTTTATATTATAACAAAAAACAGTTAAAAACTTTCTTTTTTTGAAAAACTACCATGTAAACTCTTTACAAATTTTGCTAAAAGAAATAAAATAATAATAGACGAAAACACTTGAAAAAAAGAGGATTAATATAAGGAAATAAAAAATGGCAAAAAAATATTTAGAAAAAAATGTATTAGAGGCAACAATGGAGAGACTAGAAATTATATTTACTGAATTTAATAATATATATTTTAGTGTAAGTGGTGGTAAAGATAGTTCAGTAATGGTTCAGTTAGCAAACATGGTTGCTAAAAAACATAATAAAAAGTTTGATGTACTTTTTATAGATTTAGAAGCACAGTATAAACATACTATAGACCATATAGAAGAGTTAAAAACATTATCTCAAATTAGAGACTTTTATCACATAGCACTTCCAATGGCACTTAGAAATGCAGTATCTGTATTACAACCGAAATGGATTTGCTGGGAAGAAGAAAGCGAAGAATTATGGGTTAGAGAAATGCCAAAAGATGCAATAAATATAAAAAATTGTCCTTTCGATTGGTTTAGAAAAGGCGAAGAATTTGAAGAATTTATTATTCAATTTGCAAATTGGTATCAACAAAAATATGGTGAAAAAGTTGCTTGTGGTATAGGAATTCGAACAGATGAAAGTATAAATCGTTTTAGAACAATTGCTTTTCAAGAAAGAAAAATAACATATAAAGGATATAATTGGACAACAAAATTAAAAATGGGAGAAAGACATATAGATGTATACAATTTTTACCCTATATATGACTGGAAGGTTGACGACATTTGGGGGGCTGTAAGTAAATTAGATTTAAAATTTAATTACATATATGAATTAATGTACAAAAACGGTTTAAGTATTTTTGAACAAAGACTTTGTCAACCATATGGAGATGACCAAAGAAATGGTTTAAATCAATTTAAAGCGTTAGAATATGAAACATGGGGAAAAGTGCTAAATCGTGTAAATGGTGTTAATTTTGGAAATATATATTGCAAAACTACAGCATTAGGAAATATAAAGTCATCTAAACCAGAATTTATGAGTTGGCAAGAATATACAGTATTTTTATTAGAAAGCATAGGAATATATAATAAAGATCTAATGATACATTACTATAGAAAAATTAAAAAATTTATGATATGGTATAAGAACAAGTACAATGTAGAAGTTGAAAATATTCCCGAAACTGCACAAAATAAACTTGAAAATCAGAAAAAGGTAATTTCATGGAGAAGAATAGCAAGAGCAATAGAAAAAAACGATTTTTATTTAAGAAGATTATCTTTTGCACAAACAAAAACAGATGATGAAGAACTTAAAAGATTAATTCATAAATGGGACAACTTATTAAATAAGACAACAAAAACTGATGATAAAGTATTGTTGAATATAATAGAAAATGAATGCAAATAATAAAAAAAGGAAGTAATAAAAATGGTAGTAAAAATGAACAATAAACTAGAAGGATTTTATGGATATATGGGAAAAATATTTGGTTCTAGAATTGTCCAAAGACAAATAAATGACAGAATATATGATGATAATGATAAAGAATGGTATACATATATAGAAGATGAAAGAGTTGTTGCATGTGTGTCTATATTAAATGGTGTGATAAAAAATGTATATACAATAAGAGATAACTACTTAGAAGAAATTTTAAAAGAAATAAAAAAAGACAGAAAAATAAAAGAAAGTGTAGTTCCAAACGTATATACAAAATTATACGAAAAAGCAGGATTTAAAATAAACAAAACAGATTCTATGAAAAATTTTGTAATTATTTATGACTAAAATAGAAAGAAGGATAAAACAAAATGAGCGAAATAACATTTCCAGTACTTAATGTAAAAATGGTAGATATAGATAAAGTTATAGCAAATGATTATAACCCAAATAAAGTTGCACCACCAGAAATGGAACTATTAAAACATTCAATAGAAGAAGACGGATATACACAACCAATAGTAACTTATTATGATAAAGAAAATGATAAATACATAGTTATAGATGGATTTCACCGTTATCGTTGTGCTAAAGAATATTTTAATTTAAAACAAATTCCGATTGTTACAATAGATAAAGATTTGGAAAATCGTATGGCAAGTACAATAAGACATAACAGAGCAAGAGGAACACATCAAATTATAGATATGTCACATATTGTATTACAATTAACAGATATGGGATGGACAGAAGAACAAATTTCAAAACATTTAGGAATGGAACTTGATGAAATTATAAGATTAAAACAAATAACAGGTCTAAAAGAAATGTTTGCCAATCATGTTTTTAGCAAATCTTGGGAAGAATTTGATGAAAAAATTCGTAAAGAAAGAATATAATTTTTTTATTTTTGAACATACTAATTATATATATAAAAGAAAGGAAGAGTTAGTATGGAAAGAGATCAAAAAATTAATTGTACAGTAACAAGCTGTAAATATAATGAAGAAGGAAGACAAGAATGTTCCTTAAAACAAATAGTAGTTACACCAGTAGAAAATTGTGACACAAAGCAACCAGATGAATCTATGTGTAGTAGCTATAAAAACAAGTAAAAAGAAAAATCGCTAGACAATTTAGTCTAGCGATTTTTAAAAACGGAATTATAAGAATTTTGTAGTTAATGATTTTTGGAAACCATGACCGTCAATTCTAAAGAAATAGTCTCTGCCAAGAATACCAACATCTTTAGGATTTAGTTCATCAATTACCCGATTGGCATAAAGTTCTTTCTTTTCAATATTTCCATGATTTACAAGGAGTAAATTAATGCTTTCAAATGAACGTAAGAAATTAATTAATTCATCTGCTTTTGCATGAGCAGAAAATTCAGAAGTAAATTGAACATCTGCACATTTTTTTACCTGAAGACCTGATATTTCAACTTTAGCTTCAAAAGGACAATCAAATAATCTTCTTCCAAGAGTTCCTTCAGCACAATATCCTGTAAAATGGATTAAAGCATTACTTTTACGCAAGTATACTGGCAAATAAGTTTGAGCAGGTCCATAAGAACCCATTCCTGAAGTTGTAAGAATAATTTTGCATTGATTATCATGCATAATAGAATTTCTCATATCCTTATCAGATACAAAATTGAAATTTTCTGGTAAAAAGTCTTTACAATCTTCTTTGTTATCAAGTCCGTCTTTTAAATATAAGCTTGTATATCGCATTGCAAGTTTTCCGTCAAGGTAAATAGGAATACTTTTATCAAGTTTTCTGGACTCTTGCCATTTTTTTAAGGTATACATTATTTCTTGTGAACGTCCTAAAGAAAAAACAGGGATAAGAATTTCTTTATTTTCAGCTAAAGCATTCAATACATTTTGTTCAAAAATATATTGAATGTCAGAAGAATTCATATCTCCATAAGTTGATTCTTGAATAATGGTAATAGGAAGCTGATGAACCCAGTTTGGAATGGAAGGTACATCAAAGAATAAATTTTTATTATTGTAGTCTCCTGTAAATAAAACATTTATATCTTGATAGTAATATCCGTAATTCCGATATTTAACTTGCATTAAAACACATATTGCACCAGGTAAATGCCCATTCATAAAGAAAGTAAGTTTAATATTTTCATCTAACCAAATACTTTCCTCATACGGATGTCCTTTTACATGTTTTAATGTTTCATCAACATCAGAATCTGTATATAACTGTGGTTCATTAGCCAATTTGGCTTTGTTCTTTAATACCTTATAGCTGTCTTCTAAAGCATAAGGAATTAATTTAGAAGTAGTATAAGACATATGAATATCACCTCTATATCCATTTTTAACAAGAAGTGGTAACCTGCCAGTATGATCTACATGATTATGAGTCACAATCACATAGTCAAGTTCTGAAGCATTGAAAGGCAAGCTTTTGTTAAGTTCTGCATAATCAAGTTCCTGAAACAGTCCACAGTCGACTAATACTTTTTTGGATGAACCATCAGGAAACTTAATAATATTAAGAATACAAGAACCTGTTACCTCATTGTGTAATGCCATAATATCCATATAAAACCGTTGTGTTTTACTCATGTTGCAAACTCCTTTCTGCAATTAAAAGTTTTTTGTTGCATTTTTATATAAATGTTCATAAATATTCTAACATCTTAATTACATAAAATCAATAAAAAGTTAAAAATACTTGAAAAATATCGAAAAATGTTGAAAAATATGAATGAATATGGTAATATATTTACATAAAAAACAACTAAATAGTATTTACGATTCTAAATACTATTACTAATTGGAAAGGAGAAGGAAAATTAGAACTTATAAGTACTACAAAAACCTAATGAACCACAAACAACTATAAAGGAGGTAGTAATTATGAAAAAAAAGAAGGGCTATATTGCACTTATGGTAAAAGTTGAGGACAAAGAAAAAAGAATAGAAGTGTCTGCAGATGAATTAAAACAAGCCATAAAGGAGGCAAAGATAAGAAGTGATACGGAAAATATAAAGCTTCAGTTTACAGATGAGAACGAGGAAATTTTAATAGTTCCTATGCAAATGAATGTAGTACAAACTTTAATAAAGACTGCAGATCTTATGGTGAATTTAGTCCCCACAAGTCTAAATAAATATTTAGTAGATGTAAGTCAAAAGTATGCCAAACAGCAGATGAAGCCGTTAATTGGAAGAAATAATGAGATAGAAAAGATATGGTTTTACTTATCTCAGAAAACAAGAAACAATGTATTTCTTGTTGGAAAAACGGATGTAGGAAAGACGGCTCTTGCAGCAGAAATCGCGAGACAAATTGCAACAAATCAATGTCCAAAAGAGTTCTTTAATAAAAGGGTATTAATGTTTAATCCGGAAAAAATATTAAAAATTGAGAAAGATTTTTTGATAGAAAAAATGGTCAAAAAAATTTTTAATTTTTTAGTTATAAACCGGAAAGAAATAGTTTTGTATGTGGATAAAGCATTATTCATGAAGACGGATTATTGGCTTGTCAAAATGTTATACGCTCTAATTATTCAATACAAAATTCCTTTTATTACAACATGCAGTACAGAAGAATTTGATACCTACTTTTTATCAGATGACATGATAGCAAAATATTTAAATGAAGTATATGTTGAAGAGCCTGAACTTGAAGAATTGCAGCCAATGATAAAAAATCATATTTCATTATTTGAAAAGAAATATAAAATCAAAATAGATGAGAATATGATTAAGTTTGGAATATATACTTCGTGTCTTTCTGAATCTATTTCTTGCAATCCGGGCAATGTAATTAGTATCTTTGAAAAAGCATTTTTAGAAACTAGAAGAAAAGGTAAGAAAAATGTAGATAAGCAATCTATATTAAGTTGTTACAACACATATCTTAAATTGTATAACAATATAAGTGAAGATGAGAAAAAAATGATTGCTTATCACGAGACTGGACATTATATTGTTTCACAGAAATGCTCAAATGTAAAAGATGAAAAAATAGCTTTTGTTTCTATTCTTCCAATGATGAATTTTCTTGGAGTAAACTGGCCATATAAAATTAAAGGAAAGACACTTAATTATTCTAGAGAGTATTACATTGATCAAATAGCAATGTATTTAGGCGGAAGAGTAGGAGAAAGGCTTCTTACACACAAAGATACTGCAGGTGCATGTTCAGATCTGGATGCAGCTAATACGATAGCTCAAAATATGATTATGTATTATGGACTTTCAAAAGATAAAAATAGTAAAAACAGATCATATATAAACGGATATGGTGTGAGAGAATATCTTATTTCAAATGAGAAAAAAGATTTGTTTGATAAAGAGATTCAGGACATAATTAGTGAAGGATTAGAACGTGCAGAAACAATCATAAAAGAAAACAAAGAGTTACTCGAAATTGTTGCAGAGAGACTTCTAAAAGAAGAAATTCTTACAGGTGAACAGCTTGAAAAAATTTGTAAAGAGTACGAAGAATCAAAAAAATAATTTTTCCTTAAAAATGAGCGCGGTTAATACTGTGCTCATTTTCATTCGCTTATATTTTTAAAATAAATAGTAAAAAGATGTGTATAATCTACAAAAATATGCAAAAATATAGACAAATTGATATAAATAAGTTATAATAGTTACATAAAATATATATAGGAGGAAAAAGCATGAAAAACGATGATTATCGGTTATGCAAATTAAAACATGAATTAGAAAGGTTAAAGGCAGAAAACAAGCAATTTACTATCAGGAGGCTTACAGAAGAAGAACGGGATTATGTAGAACATTTAGGATACAAAGTACTTCCACATGTATATGAAGTACGTACTAAAAGAATTAGAAGTCAAATGGCTTTAGACAATGAAAAAGTAAAAGAAGTAAATGAGGCTTATGAAAAAGGAATTAAAATAATTTCTTTAAAAATAAGTAAAGAAACACGAAAGATATTTGATAAGTATTCTATTAAGTACAAACCAATCAAATATAAAATAATATTAAAACTTCATCAAAAGAAAAAATAAAAAATTAGGATTTCTGAATTAAAAATTATTCAGAAATCCTTTTTTTATTTTTTATATATTATTACATACGGCTTGAATAATAACTATTATTTTTTCTTTTTTGTTGACTTATAAAAATTATAAATATATAATACCAAAAGAAGAAATAATAAAGTAACAAGGAGGAAATATATATGTTAGTTACAACAAAAGAAATGTTTAAAAAATCAATGGAAGAGCACTTTGCAATTGGTGCATTTAATGTAAACAATATGGAAATAATTCAAGGAATAATGGATGCAGCAGCAGAAAATAAATCACCAGTTGTTTTACAAGCATCATCTAGTGCAATAAAATATGCAAGAATAGGGTATTTGAAGAAAATGGTAGAAGCAGCTGTAGAGGAACATCCAGAAGTTCCAGTAGCACTTCATTTAGATCATGGACCAGATTTTGAAACTTGTAAAATGTGTGTAGATGCAGGATTTACATCTGTAATGTTTGATGGTTCAAAATATGATTTTGAAGAAAATGTAAGACTTACAAAAG
>USDF01000047.1 GCA_900553405.1 uncultured Clostridium sp.
GCTTATCAAACATAGTCATACCAATAAAGTGTGACATATGTTTGACAAACCTACAGCGTCATTTTTAATAAATGTGTGAGAAAGGTTGTAAAAGCCTTTCTTTTTTGATAGAATAAGAAAAGATTTGAAAAGAAAAGAGGACTATTTTGGAACTAACAGGAGAAGTAAAAGAAATTATTTATCAAAATGAAGTAAATAGTTATACAGTAGCAGAATTTGAAACTGACGAAGAAGAAATAACAATAGTAGGGTACCTTCCATTTATAAATGTTGGAGATACCCTAAAATTAGTTGGCAAAATAGTTACTCATCAAGATTATGGAGAGCAGTTTAAAGTAGATACATTTGAAAAGACGATGCCAAAAAGTTTAAGTTCTTTAGAAAGATATTTAGCAAATGGAACAATAAAAGGAGTTGGACCTGCAACTGCTAAGAAAATAGTAGATACATTTGGAGAAGAAACACTTCATGTGTTAAAGTTTGAACCAGAAAAACTTTCAAATATAAAGGGAATAAACAAAGAAAAAGCAATAGCTATATCAGAAACTTTTTTAGAAAATTGGGAATTGTGGCAAATTGTAGGGTATTTAGAAAAGTTTGGAATAGGGGTACAAAATGCTAAAAATGTATATAAAAAATTAGGCTCAAATGCGATAGATGAAATAGAAAAAAATCCATATATTTTAATAGATGTTGCAAACAATGTGGATTTCAAAAAAATAGATAAAATTGCAATAGAAAATGGTACAAGTTTAGATTATGCAGAAAGAATAAAATGCGGTATAAAGTATGCAATAAATATAGCATGTACCAATGGCCATTGCAGAGTTCAAAAACAAAATTTGATTACTTTTTGTAAAGAATTATTAAATGTAACTGAAGAAGAAATAGAAGAAAATATAATAACATTGAAAGTATTAAATCAAATAGTAGAAGAAAATGATTGGCTATATTTAACAGCATTTTATACAGCAGAACAAAATATAGCAGAAAAAATACAAGTATTAATACAATCCAAAAACATTAAAAAAATAGAAAATATAAAAAAAGAACTAAAAACTATAGAAAAAAAATCAGATATAGAATTATCTGAAAAACAAAAAGAAGCGGTAGAAGCAATCAATGAAAACAATGTATGCATTATTACTGGTGGACCAGGTACAGGAAAAACAACAATTATAAAAACTGTAATAGAACTATATGAAAAACAAGGCAAGAAAGTTGTACTTTGTGCTCCAACAGGAAGGGCAGCAAAGCGTATGACAGAAACTACTGGAAAAGAAGCAAAAACTTTGCACAGATTGTTAGAAATAGGAAAACAAGATGAAGAAAATAAACTAGAAACAGTAGATAGAGAATTAGCACCGCTAGATGCAGATGTTGTAATTGCAGATGAAATGTCAATGGTAGATATCTTTATTATGAATTATTTAGTAAAAGCATTGTACCAAGGAACAAAATTAGTATTAGTAGGAGACGTAGACCAGCTACCTTCAGTTGGACCGGGAAGCATACTAAAAGATATGATAAATTCTGAAAAAATAACTACAATTACATTAAATAAAATCTTTAGACAAGCTGCAAAAAGTAAAATAATACTAAATTCACACAGAGTAAACGAAGGAGAAAACTTCTTAAAAAAAGAAGATATAGAAAATGAAGAGTTAAATGAAGATTTTTTCTACATAAATGAAATAAACCAAGAAAAGATACTACATCAAGTAATAACACTATGTAATGGTAGATTAAAGAACTACGGAGATTATGATTTTTTCAAAAACATACAAGTAATTACTCCTACCAAAAAAGGAATGCTTGGAACAAAAGAACTAAACAAAACACTGCAAAAATATTTAAATCCATTACAAGAAGGTTTACTTGAAAAACAAATAGGGGACACTATATATAGAGAACAAGATAGAGTAATGCAAATAAAGAACAATTATGATATCTTTTGGGAAAGAACAAATCCTGAATATGAAACAGGTTCTGGTGTGTTTAACGGAGAGTTAGGTACTATAATAAAAATAGATGATATAGAAAAGTCAGTAAAAATTAAATTTGATGATGAAAAAGAAGCATGGTATAGTTATCAAGATTTGGACCAAATAGAGCACTCATATGCAATAACGATTCACAAAGCACAACGGAAGTGAGTTTGATGTTGTAATAATGATAGTTCCACAATCATCACCAATGCTGCTTACAAGAAACTTACTATATACAGGAATGACAAGAGCTAAAAAAATGCTAATAGTAATAGGAAATAGCAATATCATAGACTTTATGATAAAAAATGCAGACATAAAAAAGAGGAACACAGGTTTAGAAGAAAAATTAAGAAATATATTATAAATATAAAATAGGGGCTTAAAAGGAAGGAAAAAAATGAAAATTTTAATAAAAGCTTCTATTTTTTTATTGAAAAGACTAGAAAGACTAGTATTTCCACCATGTTGTTTAATATGTGGAAAACTATTAAGTGAAATATGTTGCAAGGATTGTGAAAAACGTATATATGATAAGTTAAATTTAAAAATAGAAAGTAAAAGCAAAAAAGACTATTATTTTGAAAAACATATGTATTTATTTACCTACAAAGATGAAATAAGAAACTTGATATTAGACTATAAATTTAACGATAAATCATATCTTTACAAATTATTTTCAAAAATTATTATAAAAAATAAAAAAATATGTGGAATTTTGAAAAAGTATGATATAATAATTCCAGTTCCAATACATAAAAAAAGAAAACAAAAAAGAGGATACAACCAAAGTGAACTAATAACAAGGCAAATAAGCAACAAAATACCAAGTTTAGTACACGAAAATAAGGCAATTCAAAAAATAAGACACAATATAGAACAAAGTTCTTTAAGTAAAGAACAACGAAAACAAAATGTAAAAAATGTATATAAAATTATAAATAAAGAAAAAATAGAAAATAAAAATATAGTGTTATTTGACGATATATACACAACAGGTAACACTGTAAATGAAATATCAAAAATATTAAAACAAAATGGAGCAAATAAAATTTTAGTTTTAACAATAGCAAAAGATTAAAGAAGGTGGAGTAAAATGGAAGATTTAGTTGAAAGCATATTAGATTATATTAGAGCAGATTATACAGATTATGCGGTTATGATTAATGGAGAGTGGGGAAGCGGAAAAACTTACTTTTGGAATAATAAAATACGTAATAAAATAGAGTCTATGCAATTAAATGGAAAAAGATATAAAACAATATACATGTCTTTATATGGAATATCTAACTTAGAAGAAATAAGTAAAAAGATATTTATTGAAACTACACAATTAATGGATAAAAATCTAAAAAAATATATGGATTCGAAAGGTCAAGTAAACATTCCAGAATATGCAAAAACTGGACTAGATATGGCAAATCTTTTTGGAGTTACACAAAATGGAGATAAACTAGACTATTCAGACTTTTTTGCAACAGATGATAAAGTATTATGCTTTGACGACTTAGAGAGAGCCAATGTAGATGTTATAGATATATTGGGGTATATTAACAATTTCGTAGAACATGACCATATAAAAACAATAATTATTTGTAATGAAAAAGAATTATCTACAAAACTAAAAAGTAGCAACCTAGAGATGAAAACATTTATTGCTACATACCTTCTAGACAAAGAGGGAGATTTAGTAAAGAAAACAGATAAACCAATGGTAGAAAGAATTCAAGATACAATAGAATATGTTTTCGACAAAGCAAATGATTATGAAAGAATTAAAGAAAAATTAATAGGTGAAACTTTTGAATATGCACCAGAATTTAACTACATTATAAATGGTATATTAATGAGATATGAAAAATATCCAGAACTAATTAGATTTTTAAGAGAAAACACAAACCTTATAATTTCAACATTTAATAAAAGTGGAACTAGAAATTTAAGAATTTTAAAACATGCATTAAATGATTTCAAAAAAATATTTGATATGGTAAATAAATCTTATCCAAATACAAACCATAGAGTAATGCAAACAATGCTTATATTTACAATAGCTATTTCATTTGAAATAAAAGCTGGTAAAGTAACAAAAGATAAATTTATAAACATTAACAGCAATGAAGAATATAAGGCAATACTTGTTTCATCAAGAGTATTTATGGACAATAGACAATTCTATATAAAAGAATTTGATAACAATTATTATTATAACTTTAAAGCTGAATATCGTTTCTTCAAATTCATTGAAATATACATTCGTACACGTATATTTGATATGAGAGTATTTAAGGATAATATGGAAGTAATTATAAATACAATAGATACAGATAAACTTCCAGCATATAAAAGATTACTTACAGAAGAATATTGGAAAATAGCAGATGACCAGTTTAATGGTATAATAGAAGAAATTATAGAAGATGTAAAAAATGGTAAAATAAAACCAATAGAAATAGTAAAAATATTTGCATATTTTAGCTATTTTATAAAAAGAAATTTAATAGATTATGATATAAAATCAATTAAAACTACATTCTTAAATGGCATAAACATTTCATCACTTACAGCAGAATATTGTGATAATGTAGAAGAAGAACTAGATCAAATTTCTGTTGAAGAAGTTGGAACAGATATGGAAGAAGTAGTAAAATACTTTAACGAGGTAAACGAAAAATTAAAAGATAAAATGTATGCTGAAAAAGCAGAAGAAATATTCAAAAATATACCTATGAAAATGGAAGTATTTTATGATAAATTTGCTAAAGAATGTATGGATGTTCCAATTTTTAAATATTATGATGTATTCCAAATGTTCCAAAGAATTTCATGTGCAAGCAACGAAGATATAGTAACAATAAAAGAAATGCTTACAGATAGAGCAAAAAAACATACTAAAGAAATAGAACCAGAAATTAAGAATATTAAGAAATTAAAACAAATTGTAGATGAATATATCGAAGGAAAAGAACCAACAATAAAAATTGTTATGTTAGAAGAATTTTCTAAAGAATTAGAAAACATAATAGATTTATACAAACCAAATTTTCTAAGTAAAAAAGATTAAAAACAAGATTTCTTAGATTGAGCAAAAAATAAATTAATAAAAAACACTAAATTATAAATAAAGATAATTTGGTGTTTTTTCGTATAATTTTTCCTTTTTTAGAAACAATAACATTATAAATATAAAATGTTAAGAAAAATAAAGGAGGAAGAATATGAAAGCAACAGGTGTTGTAAGAAGAATAGATGACCTGGGAAGAATAGTTATTCCAAAAGAAATAAGAAAGACATTAAGAATAAAAGAAGGAGATCCGTTAGAAATATTTACAGACAGAGAAGGTCAAGTAATACTAAAAAAATACTCACCAATAGGAGAACTTTCAGAATTTGCAACAGAATATGCTGAAACTTTAGCGAAAACAACAGGACATATTGCATGCATAACAGATAAGGATACAGTAATTGCGATATCAGGTGGTTCAAAAAAAGAATTTTTAGAGCAAGGAATAAGCAAAGACTTAGAAAGAATTATAGATGACAAAGAGATTTATACGAGTAAAGAAAATAATGATAAATCAATACCTATAACACAAACAGATAGCATGGAAAGAATAAGAAATGCGCAAGTAATTTATCCAATAATATCAGATGGAGATTCTATAGGAAGTGTTATACTAATTTCAAAAGATAGTAATACAAAAATGACAGAAATAGAAAAGAAAGTTGCACAATCAGCAGCAAGTTTTTTAGGGACACAAATGGAAGTTTAATAATATAAAATTACAAAAATATTACAAATATAACAATTAGATTACAAATTTAAAAATCTATTGATTTTCCCTTTAAAATATAGTATAAAAATAATGATGATAACTATGAAAAAATACAAAGGAGGAAATATAGATATGGACGAAAATAAAGTAAATAGTGCAGAACCAATGACAAAAGAAGGAGCAGCATTACCAAGAAAAGTTGATGCTTGGACAAAAATTAAAAATGTTTTATTTTATGAAATCAAAGTAGAATTAACACCAAAGCAAGAAAAAGTATTTAAAGAAGTTCATGATTTCTGGCATCAAGAAATCACTGGTCAAGATGTTAAAAATGTGTTATTACATGAAATAACATGGCAAAGTACAAAAGATTTCTGGCTTCAAAAAATAGAAATAACATTATAATGTAAAACATAAAAAAAGGGGATTTTTATCTTCCTTTTTTTTTATTGTTATGATATACTTCAAAAAGAAAAAACAAAATAAAGGAGCAAAAAGCAGGTGGAAAAAATAACAAAAGAAGAGAAAAAAATAATTTTAGAAAAACTTAAAAAAATTAAGCTAGATATTGAAAATGTGCCAGATACATTAAAAGTAACTACTAAAATTAAGTATAAACCATTAAAAGATTATGATAATACGTCATATAAGGTATATCAATTTGTTGATGTAAAAGACATAGACATATATCTTACTCCAACTACAAGACTTGAAGATACAGAAAAAAAATACAAATTTGCAAAACCATTATCAGAATTTCTAAATTCAAATAATGAGGAATATATAGAAGATTATCTTAAGTTTATAGAATTGCTTGAAAAACTAGATTTTGAAGCAATGAATGAAATAGAAAAGAGACAAAAGCAATTTCAAAAACAAGTACCATTTGAAGTAAAATATAAAGACAATTTTATATGGGATATTTACTATTCAGAGGCAGAAGACAAATATTTTATGATGTTTCCGACAGAAGAACAAGAAGTAGAACCATTATTTTATTTAATAAAGAAAAAACTAGAATTAAAGAAAAACTCAAAAAGCGAATATGTATATGTACCTATAAATAATAAAGAAATAGATTATAATTTTTTAAAAAGGTCAGAAATTGCAGATTTAGAAAATTACTTATGGTATTTTACAGGCAACTGGCCAACAATATATGAACTAAAAGATAAAGAAGGAAAAACTAATATACAAGTTGTAGGAAAAACACCAGTATATGAAAAAGTAAAGAGTTTATATAAAATAGTATTTAATACAAAAGAAGAAGCACAAGAAGAATTTAAACTAATAAAAGCACTTTTTATTATACAATCAAACATGGAACAAGAATATAATTTTCAAGCTGGATTAAGTAAAGAAGCAAGTTTAAATTTTTATTATAATCATAATCAAATTAAATATGAAACATTAACAGAATTTATAAGAGTACAAATATTGAATAAAAAAGAAAAAATAAGTGAATTAGAAAAGCAAAACTTAATAGACGAAGAAAAGTATGAGCTTATAAAACAATCTATTCAAAAACAAAACATAGAATATTTAGCAAAAGAAAAGCAAATAGTAACATTTTTAGAATGCAAAAAGAGTCTATTTGGAAGAGTTTCTTATTTCTTTAAAAGTAAAAAGAAAAAATCGAAATTAAAACAGGAAATAATACAAGAATCAAAAGAGGAAAAACAAGAAGAAATAATACAAAAGCCATTTATATTAGAAGAAAAGGAATTTTATACAATTGAAGATTTATTAAAAGTAGGAAAGGTATTACAAGAAAAAGAAAAAGAAGCTAAAAACAAAAAAATGGATATTAGCGCTTTAGAAACAAGAAAAGAAAACTTAGAAAACAAAATAAAAAATGCTACATTATATATAAATGAAATAGAAAGTCATAAAAAGAGTATTTTTGATTTTTGGAAATATACAAACAAAGATGAAGTAAGTTTATTACAAGAAGGAGAAACAAAACAAAATGAAGAAAATCATCCTAAAATAAAAAAATCATTTTCATATGAAGAAGATTTAGAGGAATTTGGAGAAAAAATAGATGAAAAGCAAAGAAGAATATTAACACAAAAAGAGACAGATTCTATATTTGCTATATATCAAGATATAGAAACATTTAACTTATTATTAAAAGAAAAATTACTAAAAAAAGATGACAAACAAATACAAAGTATATTATTGGATAAACAAGAACAATACCAAGAAGAATATGAGCAAATAAGACAAAAAGACTATGATATATTTGGAAGTGTAGTAGAAGACAAAACAAAAATAAAGATATTAAAAAATCATAAACATAGAGAAATAGGTAAAGATCAATACAAAATATTAGATATACATTTAGATACTACCTTAGAAGAATACAAAGATAATATAAGTCATTATGAAAAAATATTAGAAGAAAGTTATAATAAAGTAACAACACCTTATGATATTTCAGCATATAAATTAGAAAATAAAACTATAGAAAATGAAAAATGGGTTATATTAAACTTAAATCCTAAAGAAGAAGTGAAAAATTTAGAAGGAGAAACACTTATATTAAATAGAATAAATATAAAAGAAGGAATGAATGCAATTTTCTATAGTAATATAATGTTTTATGATAATTTAAATCAAACATTACCACTTGGAATGGATATAAGTACACAAATGCTATTTAATATGAAAGAATATGAATTTAAATTGGTTTCAAGAAAAGATTTCAATATGAATTTTTTAGAAAACGAATTTCAAAATGAAATAAAAACAATACAAGTGTATGAATATGATATAGAAGAAAGGAAATAAAAATGATAAATAGAGTAATTACAATTGTGTTAGATGGGTTTGGAGTAGGAGAATCTCCAGATGCATATGTTTATGGAGACGAAGGAAGCAATACTATTGCAGGAATATATAATAATACAAAATTAAATTTGCCAAATCTTAAAAAAATAGGACTATATAATATAAAAGAAATAGGAATAAATAATGAAGAGGAAAATCCAATAGGAGCATATGGAAAAGCACAAGAACAATCAGTTGGAAAAAATAGTCCAGTAGGTCACTGGGAAATATCAGGACATATTACAAATCCGGGATTTAAAACATATCCACATGCATTTCCAAAAGAAATGATATATGAATTCATAGAAAAAACAGGAGTAAAAGGAATACTATGCAATGAAGTCGGATCAGGAACAGAAATATTAAAACGCTTTGGCGAAGAACACATGAAAACAGGATATCCAATAGTTTATACATCTGCAGATAGCGTATTCCAAATAGCAGCACATGAAGATATAATTCCAGTAGAAAAATTATATGAAATATGTAGAATAGCGAGAAAGATGCTAGATAAAAAAGAATACAATGTAGGAACAGTAATAGCAAGACCTTTTGTAGGTACTTGTGCAGAAGACTTTACAAGAACATATAACAGAAAAGACTTTGAATCAAACACATTTGGAAAAACGATGCTAGATGTCATATCAGAAAATGGAAAAGAAGTCATAGCAATAGGAAAAATAGAAGACTTATTTTCTGGACGTGGAATAACAAAAGCAATTCACACAAATGGAAACGCAGATGGAATAGAAAAGACAATAGAAGAAATAAAAAATGATACAGAAGGATTAATTTTCACAAACTTAGTAGATTTTGACATGTTATATGGACATAGAAATAATATAGAAGGATATGCAAAAGCATTAGAATACTTTGACAGCAAACTTCCTATTATAATAGAAAATATGAAAGACACAGATATATTAATAATAACAGCAGATCATGGAAATGACCCATCAACACCAAGTACAGATCATTCAAGAGAATATATTCCTATTGTAATATATGGAAAACAAATAAAAGAAAATGTAAACATAGGAACAAGAGAAACTTATGCAGATATAGGTGCAACAATACTAGATATTTTACAAATGCCATTACTAAGCACAGGAAAAAGTTTTAAAAATGAAATAATAAAATAAGAAAAAATAGACATTGACATAAAATAAAAATGATGATAAAATTTTTCTGTAAATTAAATTATATGTATTTATATCAAATAATGGAGGTATAAAAAATGAATATACGGACAGTTTTATGGGATTTAGATTGCACAGTGTGGTTATATAATGAAAATGAACCCATAGTGCTGAGCCAAAAACTTAAAATTGGAGACCAAAAGACATTTAAGGATGAATACTATAAAATGTGGGGAAATCTATTAGATTATTTTGAAGAAAAAGTAGTAACTTGTGAAGGTATGTCACATTTTATAGAAGAACAAATGCCAATTTTAAGTGCCTATTCAGTAAAGCCAGAGAGATTATTAGAAACGATTAAACAAGAAAAACAAAATATTGTAAGACTTAATAAAGAAGCAAAAGAAGTATTAGATTATGCTAGAGAAAATAAAATACAAAATTTAGCAGTAACAGATTGGTTCGAAGAATGTCAAAAAATAACATTAAAAGGAATAGGTGGTTTAGAGTATTTTGAAAGAATTTATGCATGCGACAATAGCTACTTTAAAAATTCTAAGGGAAAAATAACTGAATTAGAAAGAGAGTTGACAGGCAAAGAAAAATCCGAAATAATCTTGATTGGCGATTCATTAATTTCAGACATACGTTTTGCAGAAAGATTAGGAGTAAGGAGTATATGGTACAATCCAAAAGGAAAAGAAAATACAACACCATATAAGCCAACATATGAAGTTGATTCATTAACAAAAGTAAAAGAAATATTATAAGAAAGAAATAAGAATCTCTATATATAGTATAAAATATTAGGGATTCTTGTTTTATTATATAATAGTAAAATAGCGATATATAATTGCAATTTATAAAAAAATAAAAAATAAAATAAAAAAAGTGTTGACAAACAAAATAAAAGGTGTTAATATAAGTATCAGCTTTTGAAAAAGAGCTACGGAAAAAAGCATAAATACTACTTCGCTTTTTTATTTTTTTGACAAAAAATATTAGTAAAAAATGATAGAAAAAATTACTAATAAAAATATTTAAAAAAATTGTAAAAAAGTGTTGACATTAAATATATATTTATGCTAAAATAAAAATTGTCTTCGGACGTACAACATTTATATGTTAGAAGTACATTGAAAAGTAAACAATAAACAAACCTTTGAAGAAACCAAGCGGT
>USDF01000048.1 GCA_900553405.1 uncultured Clostridium sp.
TCTACTACATAGTTTTGCTCATTATCTACTTGCATGTTTTTGTCTATTGTTGCAACTAAAGTTTTTCCATTATAAATTTTAATATTACCTTCTTCAGATAAAATTTTATCAAAGTTTGATTTTGATATTTTTAATTCTTTAAAATATGTATAGTTTTCACCTTTTAAGTTTAATTCTAATTTATCTAATAATTCTGTGTTTTCTATTTTTGTAAGACCTACATTTGTTATTATATTTTCTGTATATTCTGTTTCTTTTTTAGCTGTTGTTTCGTAGTTTGCATATATTTGACCTTTACTTAAACTTTCTGTAGTGGTTGCTTCTACTTCTACTAATTCACCTATTTGGTCTTTCATATTTTCTTGACTTGATTTACTTCTTCTTGCTTTTGTAATGCTAGATTCATAAATTGATATTTCACTATTTGCTTCTAATGTTACTGGAACTGACTTCGTGATTTCTTTTTTGTATATACAAGTTACTAAAAATTCGTCTTTAGCTTGTTTACTCCAAGAAACCTCACCTTGTTCATTTGCTTCGTTTTCTATTGTAATAGTTACTTTATTTGCATCTTTATCATAATTGTAGTTTGAAGAAGTGAAGCTTGCACCTGTTTCATCTCCATTAGTTGCTTTAGTAGTATTAGCTACTACCTTTACTTCTTCTGGTTTTGTACCATCTATAGTTGGTATTGAAATTTCTACTTTATTTTCTTTTACTGGTAAATTGTTATCTTTTAAATATGATTCTACATTCATTTGTATAACAACAACTTTTTCTCCATTTACTTCAGTTGGAATAAATTTTGAAAGGCTAATATTTAGCTCTGGATATTTTTCTGCTGTCCACGCTAAATTAACCGTAACATCCTTTTTAGCTTGTTTTTCGTTTCCATCTCCATCTACATATGTACCAGTGAATTTTATTTTATTTTCTTTATAAATTTGAGATAAAGAAATTTTTTCACTAGTAGTAGTTATCATTTCGATTGGAATTGCTAGTTCTACGGCATCTCCCTTTACTATTTGATTAAAATATATTTTATTATTTTCTATTTTTGATACTTCTTTTGCAGTAAATGTATCTGATATTTTAAAGTTTGGATTATTTAAATCTACTACTATATCTTTTAGGTAACCTTTGTTATTTACTTTTATGGTAGTATATAAATAATTTTCTTCTCCTATTTTTTTAATTGCTGCATTTGTTTTTGTTTCTCCTTCTTTAAGGTATGTATCAAATTCAACATTTGCTTGGTTTGTTGCTGTCTGACTACTTGCTATTACTTCACCAATAATGCTTATATAACTAAACATTATTATGAATACTAATATACTTGCTAACCATTTTGTTTTTTGTTTGAACATAGAAATTTCCTCCTAAAAATTTTATATTTAATATTTATTTTTGCACATAATTGTACGATCATATTATATTATACCTTATTTTCTATGATTTTTCAATGTTTTTTCTGATATTTTTAAAGTTTTTATGTATAATTCCACTTTTTTCCATTTCACTGTGCTTTTCAGTATTTTCTTTTTTGCATTTTTTATATTTTTGCATATTTTCTGTGCCTTTTCAATAGTTTAATATTTTACAGAAAATGTATTTACTCTTTTTGCTTTACGGAAGCTAGATATTTGGTATCAAATATTAAATTTATGTTACAAAATAATATTTTCGGTCGATTTTATGTAATTTTCGATCTAAAAAACTGCAAATTTTAATTATTTTTTGTATACTTTTTAGTAAATTTTTATCTTTTAATTAAGTGTTTCCGTAGTTATATTGTTAAAAAGCTTTTAAATTTTATATATTTTTCCGCTATAGCGGATTTTTTTGTATGATTGTTCCAAAAGAGACAGATTTACCTAAACTTTTTAGTCGTTCGAGCTAAAAGCAAGTTACGAATAAAATATGCATAGACAACATCTCAAATGAAGTCTCGATAGTCATGGCGAAAGCCCTATGAAACTTAATAAGTTTCATAGGGCTTTCACGTTTAGAAAAACACTTATACAATAAGGTGAGAATTACAAAAGTTTGGCCCATGTGGAGTAATGAGTAGGGTTAGGTTCTGACTAACTTACTTACTTTTTTTAGCAATCAAGGTAATATCTAATGTATATTCCCCTTCTCCTTTAATGTTGTACTCAAGTGCTACTTCATCACCATCATGTACTTCTACAGATAATTTGCTTAACATATAATAATTTTCATAGCCTGTAACTTCATCAAAAGTCTCATAATCATTCTGCGCACTTTCTATATATACCTGCATCTTTGCTGGTGTATATATCAGTAAATTATCACCTTCTGAAAATTCAACTTTCTGTCCATTTTCTACAATAACTTTTTTGTTGGTTTCGTCATTGAAAATAACCATTTTAGGCTCTTCTATGACTCCATCAAAAGTTTTAATCCATTCTGTACCAGGGAGTGTAGACTCCATATCGATACCTTCGTATACCACAGGTTCAGGTGTCGGTGTAGTTTCTTCTGCCGTCGACTCTACTATTTCTTCAGTTTCTACAGGTGCTACAGACTCTGTTTCTTCTGCTTTAGCAGTTTCTACTTTTGTAGTTTCTGTTTCAGTGGAAGGAGCTGCTGCCTGGTTAGAACCACAAGCTGTAAGCAAGGTCGCCATAAGCATAACCATAACTGTTAACAGAGCTAATGTGTGTTTCCGCATTCTTTTTGTTTTTCTTAATGTGTTCATAATAAATCCTCCTTAATTTAAAGTGTGAATTAGTTTTTTAGGTATTTTACCTTTATGTTTAACATAATACCATTTTTTTCTAATTGTGTCAATAAAAATAGACAATTTTAATTAAAAAATTGCCTATTTTTTTATTTTTCTACTTTATTAATACTTTTTTCTTAATAAAGATTATTCCTATTGTTATTATTCCTACTACTCCAATTGCAAATACTGCTATTAAAATGTAATCTATTGCATTACCAAATGGTGGTAATATTTTTACTACTTCTGCCTTATCTGCATCTAATTCTTGTGGTAATTTTGTTGCATCTTGGTTTCCTACTACAGAGTATTCGTTTCTTCTACCTACAATGTTACTTGTTTTTACAATCTCTACAACATTTGAGTATGTTAAGTCGTCTGTATCATTTTCAGATGTAATTAATTGTGTTAATACTAGTGGTACACTTACGTTATCTTTAGCATTTTTATTAATTTTATCTTTATATAATGTTGGTACTAAATCTGTTCCTAAATTTTCTGTTATTATTATTGTATTGTACCTATCCACTATTTCCTTTAGTTCATTATTAACTAATCCATCTGATAATAGTTTTTCATTATCTATTACTTTCCAATTACTGTTTTCTGAAACATTAAATTGTAAATTATTTGCTACATAATCTATTACTTGGTTTGCTTTTGTTGTTACTATTGTGTTTTTGTCTTTAACTATTCCTGTATAATAGAAACAATTATCTTTGTAATCTACCTCACCTACATTGCTAACTGTAATTTTATATGTAACTTTTATTGTTGCACCATGCATTAATTCTTCGTCCATACTTAATTGAATTAAACCAAACTTGCTTGAATTTTTATTTCTAATATTAACTATATTTCCAAATAAATCGCTATCCATAAAGTTACCTTTATATCCTACTTTATATTGGTTATGTTCTCTCCATAATACATTTTGTGCTGTATCTTTTGCGTCAAATAATACTGAACCATCTGCTAGTGTAAGTTTTACATTTGTTACTTCTTTGTCTATTGCAAGTTGTGCTTTTGGTCTTTCTTCTAGTCCTAAATCTACATTTTCTATTTTATATTTATTGTCTTTTTTATTTCCATCTGTTCCAACTTGATCATATTCTAGTTCTACTGATATTAAACCTGTTTCTGCTTTCATTTTAGTTCTATCTATTAGTTCGTCTATTAAGCTTTGCAATTGTGTTGTATTATAGCTATTTCCTAAATATTCTGGTAATTCTCTATGAGAAACTAATACTTCTGCTATATGGTTTATTGCATTATCATCTGAATAGTCTATTACTTCGTTTCTGCGAGATTCTATATCTTTTGCATCTGATACATTATTTGCTTTATCTGATGCTGTTATATCGTAATAGTAACCTTTTTGTTTTGAAGTATCTACATTTCCATTTGTATCTAAAGTTGGAACTGTAGTTGTTTCGTTATGGTCTGAATTAGTTTTATCATAAGCTGTAACTTCTGTTAAAACTTTTCCTAATATTTCGTTTCCTTGTACCCATGTAGATTTTTCTCTCCATATGTATTTTCTTGTTTGTTCTATACCTGTTTGATATGTTGTAGATTTATAATCTTGTCCATTATAAGATTTACTATTTAAACCTGATTTTCCTAAAGTTTTATTTACAGATGTATTTGCATCTTTTGTTAGTACTGTTTTTTCTGTATCTCCATATATGAACCTTACTACATATTTACCTGGCATAAATGATTTGAATGCATATGTTCCATCGTGTGAATCTGCAAATTCATAGTTTGGTATTAAGTTTCTGTAATTAATTATTGGTGTTTCTGAATTTATGGTTCCTGTACCTGTTCCTTTTCCTATTGTGTTTGTTCCACCAATTTCTTGTCCTAAATTTGTTGCTGGTGCTCCAAATTCTCTCCATACATATTCTTTACCATTTTCCATTAACTCTACTAATTGCACTGTTACACCATTTATTAGTGTTTCTTCTTTTCTTTCGCCGTCGCCTGTTGTTGTTACTTCTATTGTTTTATTTCTTTCGTCTTCCCATACAGAACCTGAAATTACTCTTGTTTCATCATCGTTTCTATATAGTATTATTCTAATATTTGGTGCTTTATCTGTATCATCTTCAAAGTTTTCGTATCTAATTGTTCCGTCTTTTGGCACATCTGCTGCATTTAAGTTACCTGGATTTGAATCTCTATCTACTATTCCGGCTGGTTTTAGGCTTACATCACCTATATTTGGTACTTTTGTTCCATTTGCATATCTTGTTGTGTATCCATTTACTTCTGCAATATTTTCTTTACCTACGCCTATCGCTGTACCAGATACTAGTTCTTCGTCTAGTCTCACCCAATCTTCTCCGTCCATTGTATCTTTCTTTACTTTAAATGTTAGGTATACATATGCTGTTTGTCCCGCTTCTAAGTAAATTCCTTTTTCTATTGGTTGTCCTTCGTTTTCTCCTTGGTTTGTTATTTTTTGAGCATTATTACTTAATCCTGTTACATATAGATTATCGTAACCTGTTATTTTTGTTTCTGTATTTTTACCGTACCTACTTGTAGCATTTGCTTTTGTAGTATATTTTCCTTGGTTTTCTCCACGTTTTATTTCTATATATGAACGATTATCTATATATTCTAAGTCTTGGTCATAGTAATCTACTAGTTCATCTAATCTAGTTTGTACACTTAAAGCTTGGTTACGTACCATTATTTTGTATGTTATATATACTTCCAACTCATCGTCTTTAGTTTTTCCAAGTTCTGCTACTCTACTTCCATACATACTTGCTTTATAAATATAATCTGATTTATACAACTCTCTTGAATAATTTGTATTATAATATGCGTCTGAAAGTCTTACACTAATATCCCATTGATTTTCTGCATTTGCTTTGTTTTCTAATGTGTCATATGTATATGTATGTGTTTGTCCATTTATTTCTAGAGTTACTTTGTCTACGTCTTTCTTAATTGCTAAGTCAGATTCTTCTCTTCTTTCTACACCCAAATTTATATAATATGCATTATCATATAATATTGAAATTCCACCTATTCCATTTACTGCTAATATTCTAGGTGTATTTACCCATTTATAGTAACTATCTATAAGGAATATAGCAGGTACTGGGTATAATTCTACTGAATAGTCTGTTTTTGAATTTTCTTTGTAGTTTATTGTATATGCATCTATCATGCAATCTTGTACATATTGAATCATACTTTTTACTGTACTATCATTTGTATTTATTCCATCTTCTAAACTTAAGTTTCCAAATTCATCTATTACATGTTTTTCTGTTTTTTGGTATGTTCCATCTGGTTGTAACCTATAACCTTGTAGCTCTAGTTTTGTAAATGTTTTATTAGTTCTAGTACTGTTGCCTTGGGTTATTTTGTAGTTTTCTGGTGATGAACCTATACTTTCAAACACTTTATTGTAGCTTTCTCTATATTCTTTTCTTAATACATTATCTTTATTTGGATCTGATATTCTATCTTGTGCATTTGAATTTACTTGCCAGTTACTACCACCCCAAGTATTTGCACTAGAGAATGTTGTTGGTTGATAATATTGTCCATTATATGTAAATTTTACATAATATTGATACATTGCATTTAGTCCATAAAAACGATATTCTCCATTACTATCTGTTCTTGTTGAGCCTATTTCTGAGCCATCTTGTCTATATAGTGTTACTTGCATGTTTGAAATCTTTTTGTCTCCCTCTTTTTCTCCACCATATATTCCATTTGAAACACTTTCTTTTCCACCTTTAGCATCTTCCCAAGTGTAGCCACCTAGTTCCATTGAAAGGCTTATGCTTACATCTCTACTTTCTATTGCATAGTTTCTTTTTCCATCTTTTGCAATTGTTAAAGTTTGAGCACTTAATCCTGATTCTTCTGGCTCATCACCTTGTTTGATATATGGTTGGTAAACTGTTATTGTGTCAAATCTTATTGATATAGTTCTATTTAAATATATATCTCTT
Organism: uncultured Clostridium sp.; assembly: GCA_900553405.1. GTDB lineage: Bacteria > Bacillota > Clostridia > TANB77 > CAG-508 > UMGS1663. The sequence goes on from USDF01000048.1 coordinate 6,733, forward strand.
TTATCATATTCTATATGTGTTCCTATTAATTTACCAGTTTCATCATAGTCTGGAACTGGATGTGCAGTATCTGGGTCATCTTCTGTATCCGTATATCCTTTTAAATATTCAGCATAAAGAGATACAGTTCCTACAGCCATTTTGTATTCTCCCATTGTATCACAATATCCATAATATTTATATATGTCTGCGTAAGTATCTAGTTGTGTATAATCTATGTTTGTTCCATTTATATATTCAAATTGTACATCTAAATTTACCGATGTCGCATAGCCTATACTTGAAGCAGAAAATTTAATAAAGAATTTTTCACCTGCTTTTGGATAATGTTTTTGCATTCCATTTGCACCTGGTACTTCTGTTCCACCTTGCTCTAATATTATTTCAAAATCTCTATGTGTTTCATCATATATAAGTGAACCATTATTTATACTTAAAGATTTTACATAACTTATGTCTTCTGCTGTATAGTCTGGATAATTTAAAGAGAATGGTCCTACTATATATTGTTGGTTTGCTCTATCTGCTATTACTTGTGCTAAACTTGAGTTTATAGATGCATCAAATCTTTGAGATGCAAATTCAGCATATTTTTGTGAATTTGCATATAGTGTTCTACCATTTGCTGTACCTTTGCTTGGCGTTTGCCCAAGTGCTAACCAATATGCTGTTTGCATATCATTTAAACTATATTTTTTACCATATTCTGTTCTTTCTCCATATGCATTTTCAAGTGAAGTTAGTATATATGCTTTTTGATCATTTGAATAACTTCCACTACCAACTTGTGTATATCTATCATCTGCACTTGGTGAAGTTTCTAGTACAACAAATTCTGGACCATCTGTTTCTGTTATTCCTTTTTCTGTATAACCACCATGGTCTATATCAGAGCTATATCTGCTTGGCCAAATAGCTTTTGATAAACGCTCGAACAATCTTTGCATATTCATATAACTTTGATTTCTTGCATCTGACAAACTTTCTCCCTCAGCACCTCCCCATATGTAGTACCCTGAAATATTTATCATGTTTTCTGGAGAATTTCTTGATCCTATATAATATCCTATTGCATCTCTCCCACCTGGAAAGTATGGAGTTATTGTATATTTTAAGCTATTTTCATCTGCGGATGAAGAAGTTGCCGTACCATCATACCTACTTCCTGTGTAATATGTACTGTCTCCTATTAATCCTCTTACATATACTTTAAATTCTCTTTCTACATCTCTAAGTATATTTCCTACAGGTCTTCCTACCATTGGTATTATTTCTGTGCCTTGTATTATGGTTTCTCCTGGTACCAAATAATGTATATCTGGGTCATAATGTCCATATCTTACATATGATCCATGTTCTGCACAATAAATTACATTTCCTTCTGCATTTGCTTGCCAAGAACCTTGTCTTGTCCAAGAATTTCTTGAACTTGGAAGATTTACATATCTGCCAGATGTTCCTACATAATATTGTGGAAACATACCAGTTGAACCACTAATATTATTTTGTGGCATATTTGCCTCTGTATTATTCCAAGTTTTAGGTACTTCATTATCTGTTTGTATTCTCTCATCTGCAAAAGATAAGCAATTTATAGAAAAGACAGATAATATGACTGCTAATATTATTAATAACTTGCTTATTATTTTGTTTTCTTTAAAATTTTTCATATAATCTACTCCTTTCCTATTTTATTACCTTTTTATTTATGAAATATGCTCCTATGCATATTCCTGTAATTGCTACAACTACTATAGCTGTTATTGCTATTACTTCACCTGTTTTTATTGTAATTAAAACATCTGCTGAAGACATATCATCTTCTCCCGTTTTTTTGTTTCCTGCTGTTGAGTCATAGTCTTGCAATCCTAAATCGTTATAAGCTTCATAAATTTCTGCTGTATTGTTATATAATCCTAAATTGTTTTCTGTCATTTTTTTAGTTAATGTTAATGTTACTTCTTTACTTTCTCCTGGTTTTATTAATGTATTTGCTAAGCTTGAATTGTAAAGTTCTCCATTTCCATTTGTATACCAATCGCTATTTAGCTCTGAATTGAATTTCATTTCACTTGGCATATAATCTACAATTTTTTTAACATATCCTGCTATTGCACCTTCGTTTGTTACCTTTAGTTTGTATTCTACTATTATGCTCGTATTATTTATATCTTTTCCTATTAGGTCTTTTTTAGCAAGTTTTACATCATTGTAACTATATACTTCTGTTTCGTTTCCTGTTTGTACTGTTATTTTTGTTACTGTTTTATCTAGTTTTAAGTCAAATTTTGGATTTGAAACCAAACCTAAGTCTATATTGTAAACGTTGTTAGTTGTTACATTTATTTCTTCTGTTATAGCTGCTGTTCTTGTTTCTCCATTTATTGTTATTTTGCTATCTATTGCATCTGAGTTTATGCTTTCATCTACTCCTGATTTTCTATAAGTTGTAGCACTATAATTTGCTGTATTGTATAAAAATATAGCTGTATATTTTCCTTTTGAAATTTTTGTAAATGTGTAACTTCCTTCTTTATCCGTTACCGCTTTTAGTATATCTCCTGTTTCGTTTGTTACAAGTGTACCTGTTTGATTATTAAATAATAGTACTTCTACATCTTGTATTCTTTTTTCATTTTCGTCTTTAATACCATCATTGTTTGTATCTTCCCAAACTTGTCCCATTATTCTTTTTGTTTGACTATTTTGGTTATCATCTATATCTTTATAATCAAATTTATCTATTATATGTGTATATGAAGATGATTCTATAGGATCAATTCCTTCATATTCTAGTCTTAATTTGTTTGATATTTTCTTTGTTTCTTCTAATGGATTTGCTGTAGCATTTACTTCTAGTGTAACTATCTCTTTTCCTAATAGTGATATATTCATATTTTCCTTATAAGTATTTTGCGTTTTTCCATTTGCTCTTTTTAATACCATACTACTTAGAGAAAGTTCTTCTGGTAGTATTTCTGTTAGTTTTACATTATATAAGTCTACATTTGATAAGTTTTCTATTGTAAAAATATATTTTAAATCTTCATATGCTGTAATATGAGCATTTTCTGTAATGTTAGAAGTTTGTGTAATTTTAAATCCTATTTTTCCAATTTCTATTGACTCAACTTCTATTTTTTGTACATTTGTGCCTTTTCCATATACTTTTGCATCTATATTTACTTTTTTGTCGTAAACGTTTGCATCTAATGTGCCTACTTTTGCTTTTATATAAATTAGTTTTGCATTTCTATCTATGTCATTTATATTTACTTTTATTTTTCTTTCGTTTTTGTTATAGTCATATGTTACTGAATTTGTAATATCTGTTTCGTTTTTGTTTATTCTTTGTTTTACTTCTATTCCCTGATATTCTAATTCTTTTGGTAATGTTACTTCTACTACTGTTTGTTCTTGTGCCTCATCAGTATTAGAAGACAACACTTCTATTGAATACATAATTTCTTTGCCTTCTTTTAATACAGGTTCATTGTCTATTATGTTTGTTGTTGTAATATATGATGTTTTTCCTACTTTATTTTTTATTGTATTAGTTTCTAATTCTCCTGATATATTATTTGCTGTTATTTTAAATTTTGTTTCAGATATACTTTCTTCATAAATTAAGCTAGCTCTCATCATTAGTTCTTTTGTTATAGTTTGATTTGGAGCAATAGATCCAAAGCTTAGATTAATTTCATTTTCACTAGCTCCAATTGTCTCATAACCTGTATTTGATTCACTGCTTTCTTCCACATATGAAAGTGCTTTTGGTACTGTGAATTTTGCAACTACGTTCTCTGCATTTTCTGTTCCTGTATTTTTTATAGTTAATGTATATTTAACTATATCTCCTACTAGTAATTGTTGTTCTTCTGGTATGTTTGAAGTTAATGATGCTTCTATTACTGGACCACTACCTGTTGTAACTCCTACTTTTACTGAAATCTCCTTATCTTGTATTGTTCCAGTTTCTAAGTTATTGTTAAAGTATACTGCATAATTTCCATATGCTGATGCATTATGTTGTAAGTTTGCTGGTATTTGTGCTTCA
>USDF01000049.1 GCA_900553405.1 uncultured Clostridium sp.
AAGACTGCTGAGCAAAATATTTTTATATACTTTGTCAACAGTCTGAGCATTTCAAATTGAAATGCTTTTTATTTTTTTATTTCTCTATATCTATTTTTTCTAAATCTTTAATTGCTGGGTCATATATTTGTTTTCCTTCGTAATTAAATTTTGAACCATGACATGGGCAATCCCATGTTTTATCTAAATTATTCCAAGAAAGCATACATCCTAAATGACTACAATATGGTTTTATTAAAAATAGTTCTCCTTTTTCATTTCTATATGCTCCTACTTTTTGTCCATCTATTTCTATTATTTTACCTTCCCCCTGCTTTACATCTTTTACATATTCTTCTATATCCTTCAATTTATTAATAACTAATGAATAACTTACTTCTTTTAATATATTTCCTAATTCTTCATGATTTTTAATTGGCTTTAATCTTGTTGAATTAAAAACTTCTTCATAATTGTTTTCTCTTCCTAAAATTTTATCTGTAATTATATTCGCTGCAATATTTGAGCTCGTCATCCCCCACTTTTTGTATCCTGTTGCTACATATACATTTGGCATTAAATTTGAAAATTCCCCTATATATGGAATTTTATCTAATGAAATACAATCTTCTGTATTCCATCTATATAGGACTTTACAATCTGGGTAAAGGCTCTTTGCAACTTCTTCTAATTTTTTATAACTATCTTTTAAATCTATTTTTGCTCCTGTTTTGTTCTTCATTCCTCCTACTAATAATAAACGTTTATCTCCATATTTTGCAGTTCTTAAAGAAATAGTTGGTTCTTCCGTATTTATATACATTCCTTCAAATAATGGTTCATTAGTCTCTACTCCTATTAGATATGATGTTTCTTGATACATTTTCATAAAATAAAATCCCGGAAAAGTTATTATTGGATAATGTGATGCAAGTATAACTATTTTTGCATTTACTTTTGCATCATCTGTTATAATTTCATATCCATCTTCATTTTTCTTAACGTCTAAAACTTTTGTGTTTTCAAATATTTTTCCTTTTCTTTCTTCTATTTTATTTGCTAAACCTTCTGCATATAAACATGGATTAAATTGCGCTTGATTTTTATATTTTATTGCTGCCAATACTTTCTTTTCTATACTTATATAATTTTCAGTAGATTCTTTTCCTTTATCTTTTATTGGCAGTGGTATTTCTTTTACCAATTCACATGGAAAATCTAAATATTCTAAAGCTTCTACTTCTTTTTCTATTTTTTCTACTTCCTCTTGTTTTTGTGTAAAAATATATGCGTCTTGTCTTTCAAAATCACATTTAATGTTTTCTTCTTCTACTATTTTTGCTATATTTTCTATTGCTTTTTCATTTGCTTCTAAATATTGTTTAGCTTTATCTCTTCCCTCTGATTGTAATAAATAATTATAAAATAAACCATGTCCACTTGTTATTTTTCCCGTAGTATTTCCACTTGTATGGCTACAAATTGTGTTTTTTTCTAGTATAACTACATTCTTATTTTCTTTTGTTAAATAATACCCGCAGCTAAGTCCTGTTAAACCTCCTCCTATAATTGCAATTTCTGTTTCAATTTCTCCTTGTAATTTTTTATGTTCTTTTTTATTATCTTTTACAGAAGAAATCCAATATGAATTATCCATAAAAACCTCCTTTTATATTTTAATTTTTTTATTTACCACAAAAAGTTGAAGTACTTTTAAAATAAATTAGGAAATAAAAGTGTTATTTTTTACCTAATGTTACTTTCACTTGTTGTTCTTTATTATTTCTTAAAATTGTAAGGTTGACTTCGTCTCCTGGCTTTTTAGTGTATATATAACATCTTAAATCGCACATTTTATTTAATTTTAAATCGTCTATTTTTGTAATTACATCTCCTATTTTTAATCCTGTTTTTGCTGCATTTGAATCTAGTGCAATTTGTCCTACATAAATTCCTTGTGTTACTTCTGCTTTTTCATCTATATATGGAATTATGTTTTTGTCATATGCAAATATTCCTAGTGTAGCCTCTTCAAATTTATCTTCTTTCATATATGATTCTATTATTGGTTTTGTTATATTTATAGGAACTGCAAATCCTATTCCTTCAGCAGAAGTAATTTTTACAGATGTAATTCCTATTACATTCCCGTCTAAATTGATAAGCGGTCCCCCGCTATTTCCAGGGTTTATTGTTGCATCTGTTTGAATTAAATCTTCCATATACACACTTTGGTCGTTTTCGTCTATTCTAACTGTTCTATCTGTTGCACTAATTATTCCACAGGTTACTGTCCTTTGAAATTCATATCCAATTGGATTTCCTATTGCATATACTTGTTCTCCAACATGCACATTACTTGAATCACCTAAATTTGCATATGGTAAATTTTTTACGCTAATTTTACATATTGATAAATCTAAGCTAGAGTCTGACCATACTACATTTGCTGTATAGTTTCTTCCATTTTCTAAAGTTACGTAGCAATTGCTATATTTACTTCCTGTAACATGTTCATTGGATAAAATATAACCATTTTCAGATACTATAACTCCTGTTCCTAATCCCAATTGACTTGCTCCATCTTTTAAAAATATTGTGCTTCCTGCATTTTTTATCTTAGAAATTCCCACGACACATGAAGTAACTTTTTCAATAACTTCTGTTATTTCTTTTCCTTGTTCTTTCATTGTTTCTACACTTTTTATTGTCTTTGCTGCTTCTGTTCCTTGTGTTTCATATGTATTTATTTGAATTCCTTCATATATTTTGTAACAAAAAATACTACTTATAGATGTTAATACCATAATCACAAAAATAAGGGCTAAATTTTTTAATTTTTGTTTTGAGCTTTTTTTACATTTATACATTTAAAATCTCCTCCCTTTATTATTTTCATTTTTTCCCATTTTTGTTATTTTAAACATGTAGTTGATATTTTGTATAAAAATGTAGTATAATATCTATGTAATATTCTTGTGTATGGGAGGTTTATATGGAAGATTATTCAAACAAAAAGAAGTTTTTCTTTGATATTCCTGATGAAGCTTTATCTGCTGATAGTTCACAAGCACTAATTAATTTTTTTGAAGATGAAGTAGATAAAAAAGATCATTACACAAAATGCCATTGTAATAGAGTTTCTGAATATTGTGTCTTAATCGGTAAGAAATTAGGCTTACCTCAGGAAGATTTAGATAAATTACGTATAGGTGGTCTTTTCCACGACATTGGAAAAATAGGTATTTCAGATAATATTTTAAAAAAGGAATCTAAACTTACAAATGAGGAGTATGATGAAATTCAAACTCATACTTCACTTGGAGTTGATATTTTAACAAGAAATAAAGTCTTTAAAGAGATTATACCTATTGTTGAATATCACCACGAAAAATATGATGGGAATGGTTATCCTTTTAAATTAAAAGGTGATGAGATTCCTTTGGCAGCTAGAATTACGTCTGTTGCAGATACTTTTGATGCTATGACATCTAAAAGAAGTTATAGAGATCCTATTCCTTTAACAGATGTTGTTGAAGAATTTAAAAAATGTTCTGGAACACAATTTGACCCAAACATTGTAAATACATTTCTAGATATCATAAATAATGAATATGATGTAATAGAAGAAATTCAGCAAAAATATAATTAATTAAGTTTATTTATATAAATTAAGGAGGTTTTTTATGATACTTAAAGATATTAGAAAACAAGCTAGAGAAGCTTTGGCTGGCAAATGGGGAAAAGGTGTATTAATTGCTTTAACTTATTTTGCTATTTCTTTTGTACTTTCTTTGCTCAGTTCTTTATCAAAGGATATTGCATTTTTAAAATCTATTATTGAAATTGCAACTCTTGTTATTAATATTCCTATTGCTTTTGGATTAATTAATTCATTCTTTAGATTGAAAAATGGTGAAGAAGTAAAATTTTATGATTTTCTTACTTTTGGATTTAAGAATTTCGGACGCGGTTGGAAAATAGCAGGAAACATATTACTTAAAATGTGGCTTCCAATTTTACTTTATATAGTAGCTATCATAATTATAACAATTGGAGCTGCTATTGGAATGACTGCAGGATTAGTAGCTAAGTCTACTGCTGTATTAATTATTACATATGTAGTATGTGCTATTGTATTTATAGCTGCATTTGCCTTTATGTTTATAAAATCATTAAATTATACAGTTTCTTATATTGTAGCTTGTGATAACGTAGAACTTTCTGCTAAAGAAGCTGTAGAGGAAAGTGAAAAATTGATGAAAGGTTATAGAGGAAAATATGTATTATTACAATTATCTTTTATCGGTTGGATATTTTTAAGTGTATTAACTATTTACATTGGTTTGTTATGGTTAATTCCTTACATGCAAATAGCTTCAATTTGCTTCTATGAATATATTAAAGAAAACAAAAAAGAAGAAATCGCTGAATAATAAATAATAAAAATAGAACCTAATATTTTATATTAAAATATATTCTAAGAAAATTTAAAGTTCTTAATATTCTAGTAATAAAAAAGACGTATAAAATTTATATTTTATATGTCTTTTTTATCGCTTAAATTAATTTTAATATACTACTAATTTGTTATAATTATTTTTTATATTTTCATACTTAATTTTACTTTTTGTCTTTCCATATCTATTGCTATAACTTTTACTTTTACAACATCACCTACTGAAACTATTTCAGATGGATTTTTAACAAACTTGTCACTCATTTCAGATATATGTACTAAGCCATCATGTTTTACACCAACATCTACAAATGCTCCAAAATCTATTACATTTCTTACTGTTCCTGTTAATATTTGTCCTTCTCTTAAATCTTCAAATTTTAAAACATCACTACGAAGAACTGGCTTTGGCATTTCTTCTCTTGGGTCTCTTCCTGGTTTTGAAAGTTCATCTATAATGTCTTTTAATGTCATGCTTCCTACTTGCAATTCTTTACTAGTCTTTTCTACATTTACTCTTGCTAATTTTTCTTTTATTTCTTTTAAAGAATCTTTATTTAATAAATCTTCCTTTTTATATCCTATAGATTTTAATAAATTTTCTGCTACTTCATAGCTTTCTGGGTGAACACTTGTTATTTCTAATGGATTTTTTCCATTAAATACTCTTATAAATCCTGCACATTGTTCAAATGCTACTTTTCCTAGTTTTGGAACCTTTAAAAGTTCTTTTCTTTCTTTTAATTTTCCATTTTCATCTCTATATTTTACAATGTTATTTGCAATAGTTTTATTTATTCCAGACACATAAGATAAAAGTGATGGTGTTGCAGTGTTAACATCTACACCTACTTTGTTTACAGCATCTTCAACAACACCTGTTAAACTTTCTCCTAATTTCTTTTGGTCTACATCATGTTGATATTGTCCTACACCTATTGCTTTTGGCTCTATTTTTACAAGTTCAGCAAGTGGATCTTGCAATCTTCTTGCTATTGAAATTGCTCCTCTTAAAGAAACATTTATATCTGGATATTCTTCTGTTGCAAGCTTAGATGCAGAATATACTGATGCTCCCGCTTCTGAAACAATTGCATAATGTACTTCTTTTCCATATTTTTCTTTAACTTCTTTTATAACATCTGCTACAAACATTTCAGATTCACGAGAAGCTGTACCATTTCCAATTGCAAACATGTCTACATTGTATTTTGCAATTAAATTAATTAAAACTTTTTTAGCACCTTCAACATCATTTTGAGGTTCTGTTGGGTAAATTGTTGTTGTGTCTAATAATTTTCCTGTTTCATCTATTACTGCAATTTTGCAACCTGTTCTATATGCAGGGTCAAATCCAATAACAGTTAAACCTAAAAGTGGTGCTCCAAGTAATAATTGTTTAGCATTTTGTCCAAATACTTTTATTGCTTGCTCTTCTGCTTTTTCAGTTAAATCCGAACGAATTTCTCTTTCTATTGATGGTTCAATTAATCGTTTCCAACTATCTAAAATTGTATTTTTTAACATTTCTGTAAATTGTGTATTTCCTTTTATAATGTCTTTTTCCATTATCTCTAGTATTTTTTCTTCAGGTTTTGTTATTCTTACTTTTAAAAATTCTTCTTTTTCCCCACGATTAATTGCTAAAATTCTATGACTTGGAATTCTATTTACTTTTTCACTAAAATCATAATACATTTCATAGTTTGATTTTTCATTTTCTTTAGCTGCTTTTGTTTCAATTATTCCATCTCTATATGTAAGTCTTTTTATTTGTTTTCTATATTCGGCATTATCTGAAATATTTTCTGCAATTATATCTAATGCTCCTGCAATTGCCTCTTCTACAGAATTTACTTCTTTTTCTTCATTTAAGTATTCTTTTGCTATATCGTAAATAGATGTTTTTTCTTGTTGCATATAAATAATATTAGCTAAAGGTTCTAGTCCTTTTTCTTTGGCTATAGTTGCTCTTGTTCTCTTCTTTTGTTTATATGGTCTATAAATATCTTCAACTTCTGCTAAAGTTTTTGCAATTTGTAATGCTATAACAATCTCATCTGTTAACTTTCCTTGGCTTTCAATTGAATTTACAACCTCTTGTTTTCTTGTCTCCAAATTTCTTAAATATGTAAGTCTTTCTCCTAAATCTCTTAAAGTTTCATCTGAAAGACCACCTGTAACCTCTTTTCTATAACGTGCAATAAATGGTATTGTATTTCCTTCATCTATTAACGCTACTGTCTTTTCAACTTGGCTCTCCTTTATATTTAATTCTTCTGCTATTTGTTTATTTATATTCATTATTTTTCCTCCGAACAATAGGGACGGTCTTTTTCGTTCCGAATTCGGAACACTTGGGACACTCCTTATGTCTAATCTTTCTTTTTTATTTCTTTATAATCGTTTAATATTTTACTTAATTTTATTCTACTTATTCCTATATTTTCTGCTAATTTTGTTTTTGTCGGTTTCAACTCCATTGAATTATACAATTTTTTTATTAATCTTTTGTCTTCTTGTAATTCTTTTAATGTTATCTCTTCTTTTTTTATAAACTTATCTATTTCTCCTTGTAATTTTTCTTCTGTAATTTCTTCTTTTTCTAATTCTTTAAATAGTTTTTCATCATATTCGATCTTTAAAAATTCTTTTAAATAATTATATTTTGAATTGAATATCTTTTGTATTATTTCTTTTGTAATAATTCCTTTTTTATTTATATAATCATTATAACTTGAATATTTATATTCTTTCTCTAATCTTACAATTCCAGCTTTTACTGGATTCATATGCACATATTTAATACACTTTGTTAAATAATCTTGATTATATATTTCCTTACATTCAAATCTATTTCTGAATACATATCCTACTCTTTTTTCCTCTTTATTGTAGTTTATTGCATATGTTGTATTTAGTTTTCTCATAAATATAGTAAGCTCATTTATATCTTCTGTATATATAATTATATGTACATGATTTTCCATTACACAAAAACTTATAATGTCTATTTTTTGCTTTTCTTTAAAAAATTTCATCAAATAAATATACTTTTCTTTATACTTATTATTATAAAATATCTTTTCTTTTTTTATTCCTTGGACCATTACATGAAAAAATCCAGTCACTAAATCTTTTCTTGCTTTACGGGGCATAATACTACCTTCTTTCTTTTTATTATTTAGCCCCTATTTCATTTTTTTCTTTTTTATTAAAGGATTGTCCCTTATGTTCCGGATTCGGAACGAAAAGGACCGTCCCTATTGTTACTCGATTCCTAAATATTCATTATAAGTTACTTCTCTATCTACAACCTTATCTAGTTTTATATCTATTATTCTATTTGCTACTGTTTGTGTTAATTGATGATCATGTGATGTAAATATAATGTTTCCTTTAAATTTTGTCATTCCTTCATTTAATGCTGTTATACTTTCCATGTCTAAATGGTTTGTTGGTTCATCCATTATTAAGAAATTTGCTCCTGAAAGCATCATTTTTGAAAGTACACATCTTACTTTTTCTCCACCTGATAGTACTTTTACATATTTAAGTGCTTCTTCACCAGAAAATAGCATTCTTCCTAAGAAACTTCTTACATATGTTTCGTCTGGGTCTTTTGAATATTGACGAAGCCAATCTGTTATTGTCATATCTTCTTCAAATAAATAGTTATTGTCTTTAGGGAAATATGTATTTGTAATTGTAGTTCCCCATTCAATTTCACCTTCGTCTGGCTCTAGCTCTCCAGCTATTATTTGGAATAATACTGTTTTTGCATTTTCGTTATCTGCTAAAAATGCTATTTTATCATCTGCTTTTACTACGAATGAAACATTATCTAATAATCTTTCTCCATTTATTGTTTTTGAAATATTTTTAACCTTTAATATTTCTTTTCCTGGTTCTCTATCTGGTTTGAAATCTATGTATGGATATCTTCTATTTGATGGTTTTATTTCATCTAATTCTATTTTTTCTAATGATTTTTTTCTTGATGTTGCTTGTTTTGATTTTGAAGCATTTGCACTAAATCTTGCAATAAATGCTTGTAATTCTTTTATTTTTTCTTCTTTCTTCTTATTTTGTTCTTTCATTTGTTTTGCTAAAAGTTGGCTTGATTCATACCAGAAATCATAGTTTCCTGGATATACTTTTATTTGTCCAAAGTCAACATCTGCAATATGTGTACATACTTTGTTTAAGAAATATCTATCGTGTGATACTACTATTACTGTGTTTTCAAAATTAATTAAAAATTCTTCAAGCCATGCTATACTTTTTAAATCTAAGTCGTTTGTAGGTTCGTCCAATAGTAATATATCTGGATTTCCAAATAATGCTTGTGCTAAAAGTACTTTTACTTTTTCCTTTGCTTCTAGTTCACTCATTAATTTATAATGATTTTCTGTTTCTATTCCTAAATCATTTAAAAGTACAGCTGCATCAGATTCTGCATTCCATCCATCTAATTCTGCAAATCTTTCTTCTAATTTTGCAGCTTTCATTCCATCTTCTTCACTAAAATCTGGTTTTGCATAAATAGCATCTTTTTCTTTCATTATATTATATAATTCTTGGTTTCCCATTATAACTGTATCCATTACAGTATATTCTTCGTAAGCAAAGTGATCTTGTTTTAAAACAGATAGTCTTTCTGTTTTTTCCATTGTTACTTCACCTTTGCTTGGTTCTAATTCTCCTGATAAAACTTTTAAAAATGTTGATTTTCCTGCACCATTTGCACCAATTATTCCATAACAACATCCTTTATTAAATTTAATATTTACGTCTTCAAATAGTGTTCTTTTTCCAAATCTAATAGTAACACCTATAGCATTTAACATGTTTTTTCCTCCTTATGTTCCTTTTTTGACATTTTTTCCATTTGGACATTTTATTTTAGGCAGTACCCAAAAAAAACGTCCCCAAAGCTTAATCTGTCCTCTTTGGTAATTTCTTCTTTGGTATTATATACAATTTTTTGACTTTTGTAAAGGAATATTACGGACAAAAGGAATTTCAAGTTTTTTACAAAAAAATGAAAGTCTTTTCGACTTTCATTTCTCAGACTGTTGACAAAGTATATAAAAATATTTTGCTCAGCAGTCTTTTCTT
>USDF01000050.1 GCA_900553405.1 uncultured Clostridium sp.
TATCTTCTACAGAAAGTTATCATACTATGATAACTTTCCTAGAATATAAAAAATAGAGGAACACTCTTTTAAATAATAATTTTAGGTAAGGAATATAATAGCACACTAGCCAAAAAAAGAAAAGAGAAAAAGGCATAAAAATTTGTATTTTTTACCAATTTTTATTGAAAAAAAGCAAAAATGCATATATAATATGAAAGGTAAAACAAAAGAAATAGAAAAGGAGAAAATTATGGCTACAAGAGAAAAAAATATATGGATTTTATTAGTATTTATTTTATCAGGACTAGTTATAGGTGGGCTATTAGGAGAATTAGCAGGAAAAGTAGATTTTTTATGGTGGCTTAGCTATGGACAAAGCTTTGGTCTATCATCACCAATACAACTAGACTTAAATATCGTTCAAATATCATTTGGATTAATGTTTAAAATAAATATATCAAGCATTATAGGAATGATAATTGCAATTTTAATTTATAGAAAAGTGTAGTAAAAAATAAATAGGGGCTTAAGGAAAGGAGAAAAATGTTAACATTAAAACAATTACCAAATTCTGAAAGACCCTATGAAAAAATGGAAATGTATGGAGAAAAAAATCTTTCTAATTCTGAACTTCTTGCTATTATACTAAAAACAGGCATAAAAGATCAAACAGCCGTAGCAGTAGCACAACAAGTACTATCATTAATAGAAAATCAGAATATTAGAGAACTTCAGGGAATTTCTATAAAAGAATTACAAAAAATAAAAGGAATAGGCAAAGTAAAAGCTATTCAAATAAAGGCGGTATGTGAACTTGCAAAAAGAATGTCAAGACCACAGAAATTAAACATACAAATAAAAAGCTCAAAAGATGTAGCAGACTTGCTTATGGAAGAACTAAGATACGAAAAAAACGAAATAGTTAAAATTTTAATATTAAATACAAAAAATATAGTACAAAAGATTGTAGATATTTCTATTGGAAATACATTTTCTGCGCATATAGAACCGAAAAGAATTTTTGAAGAAATTCTAAAAACAGGAATGAGTACATTTATTTTAGTACATAATCATCCTAGTGGAGATGTAACGCCAAGTATGAATGATATAAAAACAACAAAAGATATAAAAAATGGTGCAGAATTATTAGGGCTAAAATTGTTAGACCATGTAATAATTGGCGATGGAAATTATAAAAGCATATTAACATTAGCCTAAAAAATAAAAATATTATGCGAGGAGAAAAGTACAATGAAATTATTTTCAATCAAAAGTAAAGATATCGGAATCGACTTAGGAACAGCAAATACGCTAGTTTCACTAAGAGGAAAAGGAATAGTGTTAAAAGAGCCATCTGTTGTAGCAATAAAAGCGAAAACAAATGTAGTACTAGCTACAGGAAATGAAGCTAAAGAAATGTTACGGAAGAACTCCAGCACAAATACAAGCAATAAGACCATTAAAAGATGGGGTTATTGCTGATTTTGGTGCAACTCAATTGATGCTTAAAAACTTAATTTCAAAAGTATGTCAAAGATATAATGTAATAAGACCAAGGGTAGTGGTTGGAGTGCCATCTGGCATTACAGAAGTAGAAGAAAGAGCGGTAGAAGAATCTGTACTTCAAGCAGGAGCAAAAGAAGTATATTTAATAGAAGAACCAATGGCTGCAGCAATTGGAGCAAATATAGATGTAGCAGAACCAGCAGGAAATATTATAGTAGATATAGGTGGTGGAACTACAGAAGTAGCAGTTATATCTTTAGGAGGAATTGTAGTAAGCAATTCATTAAGAGTAGCTGGGGACGAGCTAGATGAAGATATTATAAATTATATAAAAAGAGAAATGAACTTAGCAATTGGAGAAACAACAGCAGAACAAATAAAAATACAAATAGGATGTGCTATGCCACTAATGGCAGATATGTCTATGGAAGTAAGAGGAAGAGACTTAACTACCGGACTTCCAAGAAATATACAAGTATATTCATCACAGATACAAGAGGCAATGGCAGAATCAATTTCAGAAATAGTAGAATGTGTAAAACAAACACTAGAAAAGACTCCACCAGAACTTGCATCAGATATAGTAGAAAAAGGAATTGTATTAGCAGGTGGTGGAGCATTAATACAAAATTTAGATAAATTACTTAGCATAAAAACAGAAATGCCAGTATATGTAGCAGAAAATCCACTAGAATGTGTAGTAAAGGGAACAGAAAAAACAATAGAAGATTTAGAAAAGTTAAAATCAGTTTTAATAAATGGTAGAAGAAGAAAATAAAGAAATATAATTTTAAATAAAAAGCTAAAAGTTTATTAAAGCTATCTTCTATAAAAGGAAAGGTAGGAAATCGAAAGTGCGCAAAAGTAAGAGGACAAGCATAATAGGAATAATAATTACGATAATAGTATTAGTTGTTATCGTAATAGTATCTAATATAAAAATAGAAAATGTTACACACTTAGAAAGTGGTGTAGGTGTGCTTGTAATGCCAATTCAAAATGGATTAACTTACTTTAAAAATTGGATTTCACGGAAACAATAGCTTTTTTACGAATATAAACACATTACAAGAAGAAAATGAAAAACTAAAACAAAAAAATAGTGAATTAGAACAATCACTAAGAGAGTTAGAAATAATAAAATCTGAAAATAACACATTAAAGGAATATGTAAATTTAAAAGAAAAATATAATGAATTCCAAACAGTACCAGCATATGTAATAAACAAAGACATAAGTAATTACAATGACACAATAATAATAAATGTAGGTTCAAAAGATGGTGTTGCAGTAAATATGCCAGTAATTTCAGAAAAAGGTTTAGTAGGACATATAATTTCAGTAACAGAAAGCACAGCAAAAGTCCAAACAATTATAGATACAGCAAGTACAACAAGTTGTTTAATAACAACATCAAGAGATATGATTATAGCAAGGGGAACATTAAATAGTAGCTCCACATTAAAGGCAACATTTATACCAACAAATGCAACAATATTAGAAGGAGACAAAATAGAAACATCAGGACTTGGAGGAATATATCCAAAAGGAATCCATATAGGAACAATTAAAAAGGTTGTAAATACAAAAAACATAACAGATAGATATGCAATGATAGAAACAGCTGTAAACTTTGAAAAACTAGAAACAGTGTTAGTAATAAAATAGAATTATAAAAAGTAATTAAGAAATGGTTAATAATACATGTTCAAAGTAAATATAAAAACAAGATTAACAAACCAATTAAAAGAAAGGAGTACAATATGATGTATATCTTATAAATATATATCATATAAAGGAAAAATGAAAAAAACACTTGCAATAATACTATTAATAATAACATTTTTAATAATATATTTCCTTCAAGCAAACTTCTTCAATTGGTTCACAATAGCAGGAGTAAAGCCAAACTTCTTCATAGTATTTATATTATTTATAAGTCTATATGCAGGAGTAAAAGTAGGAATTCCATTTGGAGTAATATCAGGTTTATTTTTAGACATAATACTTGGAAAAAATTTAGGAACCTATGGAATAATGTTCGGAATAATAGGAATAATAGGTGGCTACTTTGATAAAAACTTTTCTAAAGAAAGCAAGATAACAATAATTTTAATGGTAATAGGAAGTACATTCATATTCGAAATAGGAACCTACATTATACAAATAATAGAACAATCAATAAATGTAGAAATAATGGACTTTATAAGAATCCTTCTTATAGAAACAATGTATAATACAATATTAACAATAATATTTTATCCATTAATACAAAAACTAGGATATAAAGTGGAAGAAACATTTAAAGTACAAAGAATATTAACAAGATATTTTTAAATAATATAAAAATTTAATCAGATATAATTAAAAATAAAAGATATTAATAGTAAAATGGGAGGTGATTAGTTGAATTATAGTAGAGATAAAAAAGTAAAGTTAAGATACAATATAGTATCAACTTTAGTTTATATAATAGGAATAGTTCTACTTCTTCAACTATTTAACCTTCAAATAGTACATGGTGAAGAATATAGAGAGCAATCAAACACAAGATTAACAAGAGAAAGTGTACAAGAAGCTGCAAGAGGGAATATATCAGACCAGTCAGGAAACAAACTAGCAACAACAACTTTAGGTAGTTGCTTACAATTATATAAAACCAAAATAGATACACAAACTTTAAATAACACACTTTTAAAAATAACACAAATACTAGAGGCAAATCAAGATGCATATGTAGATAGCTTACCAATAAGCATAGAACCATTTTCATTCACAATAAGCGAAGATGCACAAAAAGAATGGAAAAAACAAAACAAAATAGATGAAAACAAAACAGCAGAAGAATGTTTTTACATATTAAAAGAAAAATACAAAATAGAAAATGAAAATGTTCAGGAAGCAAGAAAAATAATGACACTTCGTTACTATATAGCAAAAAATGGTTATAGTAACACAAAGTCTGTAGAATTAGCAAGCAATTTAAGTCAAAATAGTTTAGCACAATTTAATGAACAAAACGCAGATTTTCCAGGAGTAACAATAGCTTCAAAATCAATAAGAAGCTATCCATCAGGAAGTTTAGCATCACATATATTAGGGTACACAAGTAGTATTTCTTCAGAAGAACTTAAAGGAAAAGAAGATAGATATACTCAAAATGATATAATAGGAAAAACAGGAATAGAGTATATTATGGAAGAATACTTAAAGGGTAAAAATGGAGTAAAACAAATAGATATGGCAGTAGATGGAACAGTTACAGATGAATATATTTCAGAGGAAGCAGTAAGCGGTTCAGATGTTATTCTAACAATAGACGCTAACCTCCAAAAAGTTACAGAAAATACACTAAAAGAAAGTATAGAAAGTATAAGTACTTCAGAGGGAGTAAATGTAACAGGTGGTTCAGCAGTTGTTATGAAAGTAAAAACAGGTGAAGTGCTAGCAATGGCAAGTTATCCAGATTTTAATCCACAAGACTTTGTAGGAGGAATCAGCACAGATAAATGGACATATTACACAAAAGAAACAGAATCAGAATATGCAAGAATGCATCCTTTTGTAAATAGAGCAATATCTTCACCATCATCACCAGGATCAACATATAAAATGGTAACAGCAATTACAGGATTGGAAACAGGAGCAATAACTATAAGAGAAAAAATAAACGATGTAGGAATATATAAATTTTCATCAGACTATAATCCAAAATGTTGGTATATTAGAGGACATGGATATTTAAATGTAACAGATGCAATAGTACATTCTTGTAACTATTTCTTCTATGAAGTAGGAAATAGGTCAGGAATACAAAATTTAGCAAAATATACTAAAGCATTAGGTTTAGGAAAAAAGACAGGAATAGAATTATTAGGAGAAGAAGCGGGATATGTAGCAAGCCCAGAAACTTCAAAAAGTTTAGGACAAGTATGGAATGGCGGAGATATTTTACCAGCAGCAATCGGACAAGGAAACAATAGCTTTACAACACTTCAAATGGCAAAATATACGAGTATGCTAGCAAATGGTGGAAATGATATAGATGTTAGTATAATAAAATCTGTAATAGATTCAAATGGAAATGAAATAGATAAGCAAGAAATAGATAACTATTTAAAAAATCGTTTAGGTATAGAAGAAGATACTAGTGAAAAAGTAACATTCAAACAAGAAAACTTAAATGCAGTACTAGAGGGAATGAAAGGAGTTACTACGGAATCAGGAGGAACAGCATACTCAATATTCAAAAACTTTAACATAGAAGTAGGAGGAAAAACAGGCTCTGCACAAACAGGAAGAGTAGACGAAAATGGTAAAAAGATAACAAATGCATGGTTTGTAGGATTTGCACCATATGATGAGCCAGAAATAGCAATAGTAGTAATGATAGAAAATGGCCAATCTGGAGGAAAAGCTGCAGTTCCAGCAAGAGATATAATAGCAGAATATTTTGGAATGAATGCAAATCAAGTAACAGAGGACATGAGCGCAAGACCAACAGTGGAAATGCAAAATTAAAAATAGCTTAATTTTATAATCAATATATATGTATTTAATAAAACAAGAAGGGAAATGAGATTAATATGAAAAATTGTATTACAATACAGCTAAAAAAAGATGAGATATGGATAAAAATAAGAGAAGAAGCAGAAGAAAAAGAAATAATAGAGAGCCTAGAAGAAAAAATAGCAGACCTAAAAAAACTATATAAAGGAGATAAAACACCTATTAAAGTAGTGGGTAAAGTCTTAAAAAATAAAGAAATAGACGAAATAAAAGAAATAATAAAAGAAAACATAGATGTAGAAGTAGACTTTGAAAGTCCAACAACATTAGGTCTTCATGGAATAAAAAAAGGATTTTACCAAGAAATAAAGTCATCAGAAACAATGTTTTATAAATCATCTTTACGTTGTGGACAAAAAGTAGAATTTGAAGGAAGTATTGTAGTACTAGGAGATATTAATGCAGGTGCAGAAGTAATAGCAGAAGAAAATATCATAGTGTTAGGAGAAATAAGAGGGTTAGCACATGCAGGAGCAAAAGGAAACAGAGAAGCAATAATAGCAGCAAACAAAATAGCTTGCCCACAAATACGTATAGCAGACAAAATAAAAGAATTCGAAAAAGAAGAATTAGAAGAAATAAAAAAATATGAATATGCATACATTAACGAAAACGACGAAATAGAAGTAGAATAAAAAATCCGCTATAGCGGATTTTTTTAACTTAATAACAATAAAATCAAAGAAATATAAAGATAAGTATCTTTTACATCTTCTTGATAAAGAAAAAATAAAATACAAATGATTAGTATATCATCAAAATGAAGTTTTAAACCAAAAATTTCAAAATATTCATCAGAAAAATAGCTATCTTCAAGGTGGGTATCAATACATGGCAAGCTATTATTATTATCTCTATTATTTTGTGTATGCGTAATACTAGGGGAACAATGAGTTTCAGCATTTTTATTAGCAACATTTTTATAATTATGTAAATTATGATTTGAACGATAAGTTGAATTGTAATTTGGATTATGCCCCGCATTATATGTAGGGTCACAATCTAAATTATGAGATGCTTCGCGTCGTACATTATAAGCATAATTATTACTTGAGTAATAAGGAGAAGGTCTTCTATAAAAAGGAGGACCAAAGAAAGGATAAAAATTCATCATTTCATTTTTTCACCACCCATTGGACCAAAATTTTCCATAATTGAACTCATATTAAGAAGCTGTATATATTGGTCGACCTTTTGCTTTCTACTAGGCTTTAAATATGGCTTTAAAGAGAGTAGCAAATTAGATCGAGGATTATTCTTATTATTATTCATATTCTCCATAACTTGTTTTATTTTTAAAATCGTATTCATATCTATATTGCCAAAAGGGCTATTTTGCTCAGAATTATTTCCAAAATTATTTCCAAACAAATTCTCAAAATTAAAATTATTATTGTTATCAGAATTACCAGAATTGTTACCATTATTATTGTTGTTTTTAAAAGAAGAAACAAATTCTTCAAAATCTGGAAAAGAGGAATTAACATTATTATTCATAGATAAATCACCTCGTATAACTAATAATATGCGGAAAACTAAAAAGTGTTACAAAAAAGTGAAAATTAAGCAAACTTTAAATAAAAGTTCTGTTTGATACAAAAAGATAAATATAAAAAAGTATATAAAATTTACTAATTTAACAAAATTGTAATATTGTAACAAAAATTTAATATAAAGTCTCCAAAAATAGCTTCCGTAAACGAAAAATAGTAATACCAACATCTACAAGAATTACAACTATTGAAAACAAAAAAATAATATGCAAAAATGTAAATAAATATATAATAAGCACGAATTATGTCTATAAGATATAACAGTTATTGTTTAACCTAGGAGGAAAGTTGTATGAAAATGGGTAAAATGAAAATTGTAGCAAGTTTACTAGTTTTTGCGTTAATGTTCAGCTATTTTAGTATTATACAAAATGCAATAGCAAGTAGCATAGAGGATCAAACTAGTAAAACAAATCAAGCAAATGTAGAATTTGACACATATTTCATGGAAAATGGTCAAAAAGTACATTCTAGCATTAAAACTATAGGAGAAGAAAATTATATATATGCTACTGTAGCAGTAAAAAATGTGGGATACTTAAAGAATGCAAAAATAGAATTAGATAATCCTAATTTTAAAATTGCAGACAATTTTACTGCAAAAGAAGTATCAAAAGTAGAAAATAATGCTATTTCATTTAATCAAATAAAAAGCGGGAACACAGCAACAATATCAATTCCAGTTCAAATGATAGTTAGTGAAAACATAGATTTAACACAATTCAATAAGGAAAATACAATAAAATTCACTGCTACATATGTAGATGGAAATGGAAACGAAAAGCAAGTAAGAAAAGATATAACAATACAATTATCATGGACAGCAGAAAAACTTGCTGAATTAAATGTGCAAATTTTAAAATTCGTACAATTTAGTGCTAATAATAAGCAAAATGTAATGCTACAAACAATTTTGCAATCATACCTAAAAGATAACAACTTACCAGTAAAAGAAAATAGAATAGAAATAATAGTTCCAACAATAGATAATGAAAAACCAAGTGAAGTAAAAGTAATAGCAAATACAACTAAAGCAACTAATGGAGATGAAACAGGAACAAAATTTACAAGTGATAATTATACATATGATAAAGAAGCCGGAAAACTAACAATAATAGTAAATAATGAAGAACAAGAAAACAAAATATCTTGGATGAAAAACGCAATTGACGAATTTGTTATAACATATGTGTATGAAAATAAACAAATAACAGGAACAGATTTACCAATAACATTAAAAACAAATTCAGAATTAACAATATATGAAGCAAGCCAAACAAATGCAACAAAAAAATTAGAAGGACAAGCAACTTTAAATAATAGTGTAGGAAATTTAACAGATTTTGAAGTAAAGACAACAGAAAAATTAAGCAAAGGTCAAATATATGCAAACTATGAAGCAGAAACTAAAAGAGAAACAGAATATAAAGAAGAAATAGTAACAAATGTGGCTCTTACAAATGTAGGAGAAACAGATATAGTAAACAAAATAACATTAGAACTTAATGCAGATAATTTTATAACTGAAAATAATTCAAAAGCACCAACAACAGTTTCTAATAACAACTATGTATATTTTAAAGAATTAAAAATATCAAAATTAAACTTTGATAAAATTTTATCTGAAGAAGGTAATATTAAAATTTATAATGGAACAACTTTAATTGCAACAATAGACAAAAACATGCAAGTAGATAATGAGCAAAACTATGTAGTAGA
>USDF01000051.1 GCA_900553405.1 uncultured Clostridium sp.
TATGCTTAAAGGTAAACAAGGACGTTTCCGTCAAAACTTACTTGGAAAACGTGTTGACTATTCAGGACGTTCAGTTATAGTTGTAGGTCCAGAACTTAAACTATATCAATGTGGTGTTCCAAAAGAAATGGCTGTAGAGTTATTTAAACCTTTCGTTATGAAAGAATTAGTAGGAAGAGGAATTGCACACAACATTAAAAATGCAAAAAGAATGGTAGAAAGATTACGCCCAGAAGTATGGGATATACTAGAAGAAGTAATTAAAGACCATCCAGTAATGTTAAACCGTGCTCCAACACTTCATAGACTTGGTATTCAAGCATTTGAGCCAGTTTTAGTAGAAGGTAGAGCAATAAAATTACACCCATTAGTATGTACAGCTTTCAACGCTGACTTCGACGGTGACCAAATGGCTATACATTTACCTTTATCACCAGAAGCACAAGCAGAAGCAAGATATTTAATGTTATCTGTAAACAACCTTTTAAAACCACAAGATGGTAAACCAGTAACAGTTCCTACACAAGATATGATTTTAGGAAGTTACTATTTAACAATGGAAGTTCCAGGAGAAAAAGGAGAAGGAAATTACTTCTCATCTCCAGAAGAAGCTATAATTGCATATGAAAACAAAGAAGTAGGTATGCATGCTAAAATTTCAGTTCGTATGAGTAAAATCGACGAAGAAGGAAATGAAAAACATAGAAAAGTGGAAACAACAGTTGGTAGAATTATATACAATAAAGGTATTCCACAAGACTTAGGATTTGTTGATAGAACTAATCCAGAAAATGAATTTGAACCAGAAATTAACTTTGTTGTTAACAAGAAAAAATTAGGAAAAATAATCGAGAAGAGTATTAATAAATATGGATTAAACCCTTCAGCAGAATTATTAGACTATATTAAAGCAACAGGTTTCAAATATTCAACAACAGGTGGTATTACAGTATCTATAGAAGATGTTAAAGTACCAGAAGCTAAGAAAGAAATATTAGCAAAAGCACAAGCAGACGTAGACAATGTATTAAAACAATACAAACGTGGTTTAATTACTGAAGATGAAAGATACCAATCAGTAATTAAGATTTGGGAACAAGCAACAGACGATGTTAAAAATGCAATGAAAGACACATTTACACAATTAAACCCAATGTTCATGATGTCTGACTCTGGTGCCCGTGGTAACTTAGACCAATTAAAACAAATTGCAGGTATGCGTGGACTTATGGCTAGTACAACTGGTAAAACAGTCGAAATACCAATTAAATCATCATTCAGAGAGGGTCTAGATGCTCTAGAATACTTTATCTCTGCCCATGGTGCTCGTAAAGGTTTATCAGACACAGCTTTAAGAACAGCAGACTCTGGATACCTAACAAGAAGATTAGTTGATGTTTCTCAAGATATTATTGTTAGAGAACATGATTGTGGTACACACGATGGAATCACATTAACAGCTATAAAAGACGGAAATCAAGTAATTGAAAGTTTACAAGAAAGACTAATAGGACGTTACCCATTAGAAGATGTTAAAAATCCTACAACAGGAGAAATAATAGTAGATACAAATACAATGATTTCAGATAAAACAGCAGATCAAATAGTTGAAGCTGGAATTGAAGAAGTTAGAGTACGTAGCGTATTTGGATGTAGAACAAAATATGGTGTATGTTCTAAATGTTATGGTATGGGCTTAGCTAGTCGTGAAGAAGTAAACATTGGTGAAACTGTAGGTATCATAGCTGCTCAATCTATTGGTGAGCCAGGTACACAGCTTACAATGAGAACAATTCACTCTGGTGGTGTTGCTGGTGTTGCCGACATTACACAAGGTCTTCCAAGGGTTGAAGAATTATTTGAAGCTAGAAAACCAAAGGGACTTGCAATAGTTGCAGAAATAGATGGTATTATTAAGATTGCAGAAGACAAAAAGAGAAAAACAATTTCAGTTACTTCTAAAGATGATAGCAGAACTTATGTTATACCATTTGGCTCTAAACTAAAAGTAAAAGATGGAGATGAAGTAGTTGCAGGTCAAGCACTAACAGAAGGTTCAATTAACCCTAACGAATTACTTGCAATTAAAGGACCAGAAGGAGTTTACAACTACCTAGTACAAGAAGTTCAAAAAGTATATAGAAACCAAGGTGTTGATATCAACGATAAACATATTGAAGTTATTGGTAGACAAATGCTTAAGAAGATTAGAGTTGAAGACAATGGAGATACTCCAATGTTCGCAGGTTCATTAGTTGATATGTATGAATTTGAAGATATCAATAAGAAAGCAGTTGAAGAAGGAAAACGTCCTGCAACAGGTAAACGTGTACTTCTTGGAATTACAAAAGCATCACTTGCAACAGATAGTTTCTTATCTGCAGCATCATTCCAAGAGACAACAAGAGTATTAACAGAAGCAGCTATTAAAGGTAAAGTTGATGAATTAATAGGATTAAAAGAAAATGTTATCATTGGTAAATTAATCCCAGCAGGTACAGGACTTGCAAAATATAGAAATACACACATTAGCACAGAACAAGACAATGTACAAGAAAATGAAGAAGAAACAGCTAGTGTAGAAGAATAAAAATAAGAGTAGTTTAGGATATTTTTTCTTAAACTACTTTTTATTTGTTTACAAAAACAAATAACAGATTTAAAAAAATTACAGAAATAAATACAAGAAAACTATCTAAAAACAGATGTATAAAATTTGACAAAAGACCTAAAAAATAGTACAATAGTAATTGTGAAAGAATATAAAAGGGAGATATTTATGCCGAATAACACTAATAGAAAAATCTTTGATAAATTAGTATCAAAGACAAAGATTTATTTAGTAATTATAGCTATTTTGTTAATAGCATTATGTATATACGAAGTTCGTTTTATTACACCAGCGATAATTGGATATGCGTTAATTATAATGTATGCATGTTGGACAAACAATAAGAGAAAAGCAGAACTTTCAGAGCATATTAAAGATTTAACTTTAACAGTAGACACAGCTGCCAAAAGTACTTTAATTAACTCACCATTTCCATTAGTAATAATAGAAACAGATGGAAACATCATTTGGAAAAGTTCAAAATTTATACATGAATTTGCTAATATAGATATCAATAATTACTTAAATAATATAGTAAAAGAAATAAAACTAGAACTTGAAAATGGAAGTAATGAAGATAAAAAAGAATTACAAGATTTAATTTTAAAACAAGTCAAAATAGGAAGTAAAACATATAAAGTAGTTGGAGAATATGTAGAATCAAAAGAAAAACAGAAAAACAATAATAAAGAATATATGACAACATTATACTTTATAGATGAAACAAAAAACATTTTATTAGAACAAAAATATAATAATTCTAAATTATGTGTTGGAATTATTATGATAGATAATTACGAAGAAATAATGCAGAGACTTTCAGATGAAGATAAACCAATATTAACAGCTCAAATAGAAAGAAATTTATATGATTGGGCAGCAACATTTGAAGGGTTAATTATTAAATCTGAAAGAGATACATTCATATTATTATTACAACAAAAATATTTAAAACAATTAGAAGAAGAAAAATTTAATATTTTAGATAAAATAAAAGAAATAGAAATACCAGGAAAAGTACAATCCACTTTAAGTATCGCTATTGCAACAGAGGAAAGTTCAAATTATGAAAAATATAAAACAGCTCAATCAATGATAGATATTGCTTTGGGTAGAGGTGGAGATCAAGCAATTCTTAGAAAAGATGGAAAATATATATTCTTCGGAGGAAGGACACAAGAACTAGAGAAGAGAACTAAAGTAAAAGCAAGAATAGTTGCAAATGCATTACAAGAATTAATGGAAGAAGCAGAAAACATTTTTGTAATGGGACATACAAATAGTGATATAGATGCAATGGGAGCAAGTTTAGGTGTATATAGACTAGCAAAAACAATAGGAAAACAAGCATATATAGTAAACACTACAGTTGGAGCTACATTAGATTCATTTTTACAGACAGCAAAAGAAGATGAAGAATATCAAAAAACAATTATAGGAAAAGATGAAGCAATTGAAAAAATAAGTGAAGATAGTTTATTGGTTGTTGTAGATACTCATAAAACAAGCTACGTAGATGTACCGGAACTATTAGAAAAAACCAATAAAATAGTAATAATAGACCATCACAGAAGAGGAACAGATTTTATAGAAAATGCTTTATTAACATTTCATGAAGTGTACGCATCTTCTGCATGTGAATTAGTAACAGAATTATTAGAATATTCAGAACAAGAAATAAAATTAACACAGTTAGAAACAGAAGGCTTATATGCGGGAATTATGATGGATACTAAAAACTTTACATTTAAAACAGGTGTTAGAACATTTGAAGCAGCAGCTTACCTACGTAAATGCGGAGTAGATATAATAAAAGTTAAAAAATGGTTCCAAAGTGATTTAGAAACATATAATAAAATATCAGAAATTGTTGCTAATGCAGAAATTATAAATGATACAATAGGAATTTCAATATATGACAAAGAAGAGCCAGATACTAGTTTAATTTGTGCTAAGTCAGCAGATGAACTTTTAACAATTAGTAATATTACAGCATCTTTTGTTATAGGAAATTTAGGCGACAAAATATGCATAAGTGGACGTTCAATAGGTGATATAAATGTACAATTAATTTTAGAAAAGTTAGGTGGCGGAGGTCATATTACATTAGCAGGAGCTCAAGTAGAAGGAATGAGTATAGAAGAAGTAAAACAGGAACTAATAATTCGAATTAATGAATATTTTACTGAAACATCAAATTAATATAATAGTAAAATATGTAAGAACATTGAATATAATATAAAATATTATATATAAAATTAAAAGGAGGATTAAAAATGGAACAAAAAGTAAGAGGACTACTTGCATACTTATTTGGATGGATTGGAGGATTAGTAATATTATTTGCATTAAAAGATAATAATGAACAAACAAAATTCAATGCATGCCAAGCAATAGTTATTTCAGCTTCTAGTATGATATTATCTATAATATTAAGATATATACCATATGTAGGATTCATTGGAAGTATAATTAGTATACTTATGGGTGTTTTATTAATAATTGGTATGGTAAAAGCATACAAAGAAGAAGATTATGAATTACCAGTTATAAGTGATTTAACAAGAAATATCTTCAAAAGCCAATTAAGTAAATAAATTTTATGATGGACTTAAAAAATTGAAAAATAAAAATAATATAGCAAGATTTGATTGCTATATTATTTTTTTGTGACTAAAAGTATTGGTACTTTTATGGTAATTGTTTTAGTGTGAATGTTCTAAAAATGTTAACAAAACTATTCCTATTCCAGTAAAATTGTGATATAATCGTACTACTTAAGGAGGTAAATAAAATGAAAGTTATATTATTACAAGATATTAAAGGTGTAGGAAAGAAAGACCAAATTATAAATGCAAACGATGGATATGCAAGAAATTATTTATTTCCTAAAAAATTAGCAGTAGAGGCAAATGCAGGAAACTTAGGAAACTTAAAAGCAAAACAAGAATCAAATCAATATAGAAAAGATGTAGAAAAAGAAGAAGCAACAAAGCTAGCTAATAAATTAAAAGATATAACATTAGTTTTAAAAGTAAAAGCAGGAGAAAATGGAAAAATATTTGGTGGAGTTACATCAAAAGAAATTTCAGAAAACTTAAAAGCGCAATACAAAATAGAAATAGATAAAAAGAAAATTATACTAAGCGAAACAATAAAAGTTTTAGGAACTACTGCAGTAGATATTAAGTTATACGAGGGAATGATAGGAAAACTAAAAGTTCAAATTATTGCAAACTAAATTAATATAAAGTTTCCAGTTATATTTATATATTATACTAAGCTAAAAAGCTTCATCCCTATTAGCTTAGCAAAAAAAGGAGAAATTTTATGGAAGTAGGTAAAGTACCACCACACGATACAGAAGCTGAACAAGCAGTTATAGGAAGTATGCTTACAGATAAAGAAGCAATTATTTCTGCTATTGAAGTACTAAAAGAAGAAGATTTTTATAGAGAAGATAATAAGACAATATATGGTGCAATTCTAAATTTGTATAATCGTGCAGAGCCAGTTGATATTATCACATTAAAGGCAGAACTTTCTTCACTTGGAAAGTTAGAAGCAGTTGGTGGATTAGAGTATTTAGCTGAACTTCCAGATAAAGTACCAACTACTGCAAACGTAGATAAATACATAAAAATAGTAGAAGAAAAATCATTACTTCGTAGTTTATTAAAAACAGCAAATGAGATAATAAAATTAGGCTATGACGAAACTCAAGAAGTAGATTTCTTGATGGATCAAGCTGAAAAGAAAATTTTTGATACAATTCAATCAAGAAATCAAAAAGGCTATTCTTCAATTAAAGACATATTAGTAGATACATTTACTCAATTAGAACAATTATACAACCAAAAACAACATATTACAGGTGTACCTACAGGATTTGCAGACTTAGATTATAAAACTGCAGGACTTCACAATTCAGATTTAATATTAGTTGCAGCAAGACCTGCTATGGGTAAATCTGCATTTGCATTAAATATAGCTTCTTATGCAGCAACACGTGGAAACACACCAGTAGCAATATTTAGTTTGGAAATGTCAAAAGAACAAATGGTAAATCGTATTTTGTGTAGTGAAGCAATGGTAGATAGCAACAAAGTAAGAACAGGTAAAATTGATGATGAAGACTGGGGAAAATTAGCACAAGCTTCAGGAACTTTATCTGAATCTAAAATATTTATAGATGATACACCAGGTATTTCCATAATGGAAATAAGAGCTAAATGTAGAAAGTTAAAATTAGAACAAAACATTGGATTAGTTGTTATAGACTATTTACAATTAGTACAAGGCTCAGGAAAAAGAGGTTCATCACGTGAACAAGAAATTTCAGAAATTAGCCGTTCTTTAAAAATATTAGCCAAAGAGATAAATGTGCCAGTAATAGCACTATCACAATTATCAAGAGCGCCAGAGCAACGTCCAGACCATAGACCTATGCTTTCAGACCTTCGTGAATCTGGAGCTATAGAGCAAGATGCCGATATTGTTATGTTCTTATATAGAGATGATTATTATAATGAAGATAGCGAAAAGAAAAATATTGCAGAGGTAATACTTGCAAAACATCGTTCAGGTTCAACAGGTACAGTAGAACTATTATGGCTTGGAAATTACACAAAATTTGCAAATATAGAAAAATATAGAGAGTAGAAAATGTTAGAAGAAAAAGTATTTGAAACAATTAGAAAGTATGAATTAATTGAAAATGGAGATAATATTGTCATAGGTGTGTCTGGGGGACCAGATTCTATGACTTTATTAAATGTACTTATTTCTTTAAATAAAATGAAAAAAATAGATTGCAAAATAGTAGTGGCACACATAAATCATGGAATTAGAGTAGAAGCAGATGAGGAAACTAAGTATGTTCAAGAATTTTGCAAAAAGAATAATATTCCATGCTATGTAAAAAAAGAAAAAGTTGAAGAACTTGCAAAAGAAAGTAAAATTGGAACAGAAGAGGCTGGAAGAAAACTTAGATATTCATTCTTTGAAGAAGTTGCAGATAAATGTAAAGCAAATAAAATAGCTACAGCACATACTGCAAATGATAATGCAGAAACAATTTTAATGAATATAATTCGCGGAACAGGTTTATCTGGTATTAAAGGAATAGAAATAAAAAGAGACAATAAATTTATAAGGCCAATAATAGAACTTACAAGAAAAGAAATAGAAGAATATTGTGAAGAGCAAAAATTGAATCCAAAGATAGATAAAACAAATAATGAAAATATTTATACAAGAAATAAAGTTAGAAATGAGTTAATTCCTTTTATAGAAAAAGAATTCAATCCTAATATTATAACTTCATTAAATCGTATGTCTCAATTAGTTTCAAAAGAAGACGAATATTTAGAAAAACAAGTTGAAAGAGCATATAAAGAAGTTTTAATTGAGGAATATTTAGGGAATAAACAATTAGAGGGAAACAATACAATAATTTTAGACTTGAGAAAATTTAATTGTGAAGAAATAGTAATAAAAAATAGACTAGTTAGATATACTATAAATATATTAATGGGAAGTAAACAAAACATTGAAAAAATACATATTACAGACATTGTTAAGCTTTGTACAAATAATGTTGGAAACAAATTTTTAACACCAAATAAGAATATAAAAGTAAAAGTAGGAAAAGGAAAAATTTTTTTCATAAAATTGTAATAGGCAAAGAGGAAAGTTCCGTAAGCAAATCCTTGCAGTGTAAGGATTTGACGAAAAAAACTTAATAAAAAACTCTTGCAAATAAAAATTTAATATGTTATAGTGCAAAAGTAGATAAAAGTATTTGTTTAAATTTAAGGAGGCAAATAAATTGAAAAATAGTATAAAAACGTTAGCAATGTGGCTAATAATTCTAGTTATATTTATTGTTGTAATTACTTCTATATTAGATAATTCGAACAATAAATTAGCCTATTCAGAATTAATTTCAAAAATAGAGGCTGGAGAAGTAAAAGAAATTGAAATAGCTTCAGACGGAACAAGTGCAGAAGTATTATTAAAAAATGATAATGTAAAGAAAGAAGTTAATATTCCAAGCATTAGTAGTTTAATGGATAATCTTCAAGAATCAATGAAAACAGATAGTGTTAAAGTAACAGAAAAATCACAATCAATTTGGGCAATAGGTTTAAGTTTACTTACTCCATTTGGAATACTTGCAATATTCATCATCTTCTGGTTCTTCTTAATGAATGGAAACCAAGCTGGTGGAAATAAAACAATGACATTTGGAAAAAGTAGAGCAAGAATGTTAAATCCACAAGACAAAGCAAAAGTTACATTTAAAGATGTAGCAGGTGTAGATGAAGAAAAAGAAGAATTAGAAGAAATTGTAGAATTCTTAAAAAATCCTAGAAAATTCACAGAAATGGGTGCAAGAATACCAAAAGGTGTATTACTTGTAGGTCAACCAGGTACAGGTAAAACATTACTTGCAAAAGCAGTAGCAGGTGAAGCAGGAGTACCATTCTTTATTATAAGTGGTTCAGATTTCGTAGAAATGTTTGTTGGTGTTGGTGCATCAAGAGTTAGAGACTTATTTGAAGAAGCAAAAAGAAAAGCACCATGTATTATATTCATAGATGAAATTGATGCAGTAGGACGTCAAAGAGGTGCAGGACTTGGTGGAGGACATGATGAAAGAGAACAAACATTAAACCAATTATTAGT
>USDF01000052.1 GCA_900553405.1 uncultured Clostridium sp.
TTCTATTGTTTTATTTGCTGTTTCTTCGAATACTTTTTGTTTTTCTTCTTGTGATGTCTTAAATTCTTCTATTGTTTTATTTGCTTTTTCTTCAAATACTTTTTGCTTCTCTTCTTGTGATGTTTTGAAGTCTTCTATTGTTTTATTTGCTGTTTCTTCGAATACTTTTTGTTTTTCTTCTTGTGATATTTTAAAATCTTCTTCATTCTTTATTAATTCTTGTGCTTTATTATCTATTTCATTTTTGTTGTTATCTACTATTTTTTTAAGAACTTTTTGATATTCATCTTGTTTCTTTTTTGTTTCTTTTTTTAGTAATGCAATTTTTTCATCTTGCTTTGTTTTGTTTTCATTTATTTTTTCATCTAATTTTCCCTGTTCTATTTCATATTGTTTTTGTAATTTTTCAATTTCTTGAGTTGTCATTTCTTTGTTTTCATCAAAACTTTTCAATTGTCTTATTTTAAAATCTTTTTCTGCTTTTACCATACTTTCTTTATGTTCATCTATTTCTTCCTGTATTTTTACAAAGGCATCATTCATTTGACTCATTACGTTTTCAAATTGTTTTGTTTCATTTTGTTGTTGCTCAGTTATTTTTTCTGTTTGCTCTCTATTTTCTCTTTCTAGAGAGTCTTTCATTTGTTGCATAGCTTCATTAAATTGTTCTATTAAGTCTTTTATTTCTTTATCACACTTTTTATTTGTTTTTCCAAATTCAAGACGATTTGTTTTTCTATCTTCAATTACCTCTTTTTCTAAATTATCAACTCTTGCTTCTAATTTCGTCGTTTTTGAATTGTCATTTATTATATCTTTTGCAAATTGTTCATTATTTAAAAATTCTGCTACTTTTTCTTCTACTATTGTATCACTTTCTTTTTGTTTAAGAGATATTTTTTCAATTTCTTTCTTATTTATTTGATATAAATCCATAATTTTTTTGCATAGCTGTCTTAATGTTTCAAATTCTTTCTCGTATTTATCGTCTTCTATATATTTTTCAAGTTTTTCCATTAAGTCTGTTTGTGATTTTTCAAACGCAGTATGCAATTCATTTATTTTGTTATTCAATTCTTCATTATTTTCTTCCATAATTTTCTCTCCTTAATGGTCTTTTATAATATTCTTAATATATCATTATAAGTAACATATATTGATAATGCAATTAAGAAAGCAAAACCTATTAATTGTATATTTATCTCAGTTTTTTCACTAAGTTTTTTTCTTCTGATTAATTCTATTACTAATAATGCGAATTTTCCTCCGTCTAAAGCTGGAATTGGCAATAAATTAGTAATTCCAAGTGATAAAGAAATAAGTGCCATTATATTTACAAAATCTTTTACTTTATTTGTTTTAGCAACTACTTCTGATATACCAACAGGACCCATAAATTGATCTACTCTTGCTTTTCCTGTAAATAACATTTTTAAATTGTCAAATATAGAAAATGTAAAATCTCCTGTTTCAAAAAATGCATAATATAAATTATTTTGAATATTATTTTCTGCTTTTTTAAAATAAACTCCTAAGTAATATTCATATGATACTTCTGGTTTTACTACAAATTCTAATTCTTCATTTCCTCTTTTTATAGTTATTTTTACTTCTTTTTGTTTTTCTTCATTCATTATATTTATAATTTCTGTTTGATTTTTAACTTCTTTATCATTTATTTTTAATATTTCATCATTTGGCTTTATTCCAGCCTTTTCTGCACTGCTAGATGCACCAACAGTAATTATTTTTGTAGATTCTCCTGAACTTGTAGATTTTAAATATATTCCCGTACTATAGTAATCTTTTTTAGTTGGTTCTAAACAAATTTCTTTATTTTCTCCATTTCTTTGAATTACTATATACATTTTATTTCCTTGAGACTTTTTTAACGCTTTATCTACATCATTTTTAGTATGCATTGTTTTATTATCTATTTTTAATATTTTATCTCCTTCCAAAATATCAACGCTTGATGCAGCATACTCTGGAATTGTTGAGTCTATTACTAAAGAAGTATTGTTTCCAACACAAACCATTAATGAAAAATATACAATTAATGCAAAAATAATATTTACTACTCCACCTGCTAATATAATAGCCATTCTTTTTGGAATACTTGCTGTACTAAAAGAACCTTCTTTGTCTGAACGTTCTTCTTCACCTTCTAGATTAACAAAACCACCTAAAGGAATTAATCTTAATGTATATTTAGTTTTTTTACCTTGTTTCTTCCAAATAACTGGACCAAATCCTATAGAAAATTCATTTACAGTTACTTTGCATAGTCTTGCAACAAAAAAGTGTCCTGCTTCATGAATTAATATTAGAAAACCTAAAACAAATATTATTTTTAAAGCATTTATTATAAAGCTAATCAATTCTATAAATCTCCTTTTACAATAACATTAGTAAGAAATACGCAAATGGCGCAATAAATATAACACTGTCTATACGATCTAACATTCCTCCGTGTCCTGGAATTAGATTACTAAAATCTTTTATTCCAGTATATCTTTTTATACTAGATGCTGAAAGATCTCCTATTTGCCCCACTAAACTTAACACTATTCCTATTAGTATTATATATAAATAATTGAAATTCATTCCAAGATATGTATTACATATGTATGTGTATATAAGCATTATTACTGTAGCTCCAACTGTTCCTGCTATACAGCCTTCTATACTTTTATTAGGACTTATTTTAGTAAATTTATGTTTTCCAAATTTTCTTCCTATTAAATATGCAAAAATATCTGTACCCCAAGCTGCAAAAAGTACATACCAAATTAGGATTCTTCCATTTGGCATTTCACGAATTACTGGAATATACATTAGAAATACTACAATATAACAAATTCCAAAACATGTAATTGCAATATCTTTTATGTTATATTTCATATTACTTGCAATTACTTGTGCAAATAATACTAAAATTGAGATTGGAATAAGTGCTGCTATTACCTTTAGTACATATTCTGATGGTATAATATGTATACAAGCAATTGACAATGCACATATATATGCCATCCATCTCAAATCTTTATTTTCGTTTTGTTCTTTGAAACTATGAAAGTATTCATGCAATGCCATAATTGCAATTATACTTATACATATATCTACTAAATATTTATTTCCAAAAATTAATATTATTGCCACTAATGGGAAACCAATTAATGCTGATGATACTCTTTTTAAATCCATATAAATTCCTTTCTATTGTGCTCCAAATTTTCTATTTCTCTTTTGATAAACTTCTATTGCTTCGTCTAAATCTTTTTCATCAAAGTCTGGCCAATTTTTTTCTATAAATACAAATTCTGAATATACAATTTGCCATGGTAAGAAATTACTTGTTCTTAATTCTCCACTTGTTCTAATTAACAAATCTGGATCTGGCTCACCTGCTGTATATAAATTATCTGATATTAACTGCTCATTAATATCTTCTATATTTATTTTGCCTTCTTTTACTTGTTTTGAAATCTTCCTTACTGCTTTTACAATTTCATCTCTTCCACCATAGTTTAAAGCTATATTAAATGTTACCCCTGTATTATTCTTAGTTCTTTCCATACATTTATTAATGCTTTTTTGCATTCCTTCTGGTAAAGCTGAAATATCACCTAATACTTTTACTTTTATGTTTTCTGTATCTGCTCGTTTGCTGTAATCATCTAGGTAATTTTGAAGTAATAACATAAGTGCTCCTACTTCATCTTCTGTTCTTTTCCAATTTTCAGTTGAAAAAGCATATACAGTAATATAGCCTAACCCTATTTTATTGGCATATCGTACTATTTTTTCTAGTGTTTTTGCACCTTCTTTATGTCCTAATTTTGGATCTAATCCTTTTTGTCTTGCCCATCTTCTGTTTCCATCCATTATAATTGCGATATGTTTTGGCATATTTTCTTTTTCCATTTTTGTCTCCTATCTTGTTCTGGTTTCTATTATTCTATAATGTCATTACTTCTTTTTCTTTTGCATCTGTTAATTTGTCTATTTCTTCTACATATTTGTCTGTTAATTTTTGAACTTGATCTTCTGCTTGTTTCAAATCATCTTCTGTAATTAATGAATCTTTTTGTTGTTTTTTGAATTCATCTAATCCATCTCTTCTTACTTGTCTAACTGCTACTTTAGCTTCTTCTCCCATTTTCTTTATATCTTTTACTAATTCTTTTCTTCTTTCTTCATTTAATTCTGGAAAGTTTAATCTTATTACTTTTCCATCATTATTTGGTGTTATTCCTATGTCTGATGCTAAAATTGCTCTTTCTATTTCTTTTAATACACTTCCATCCCATGGTTGAATTACTATTAATCTTGCTTCTGGAACCGAAATTCCTGCTACTTGATTAATTGGAGTCGCTGTTCCATAATATTCTACTGTTAATTTATTTAATATTGCAGGATTTGCTCTACCTGCTCTTATTTCTGATAAATTTTCCTCATAAACGCTTATTGTTTTTTTCATTCTTTCTTCAATATTTGTATAATCCATTTTAAAATTCTCCTTTTTATCTTTTATTTTTTTTATATGCTAATGTTATATCAGCCACACAAGCAGTAGATATTGCCATAATTATATATATCCAAATTATAACGCCTTTTGGTAATACCATCATTATTCTACTAATTATTAGTATTGCTAAAAAGAAAGATATAATAATTGCCAAAACTATGATAATTGTTTTTTTATACATTTTATTTGTATCTTTAGATATTTTATTATCTATGAAGGCTTCTTTTGCTTGTGTATTTATATGTAATGCAATAGAATCTGCGAACTCCTTATTTAATACTATATCTTGCATTGTATTTTTTTCAGTTAAAAATTCTTTGTCTTGAAGTTGCATCTTATATTTTTCAATGTTGTATTTTAAGATTTTTCCTTTGTCTGTATAAGCATTTGATTTTGAAATCAACATACATAAGGCTATTTTTTCGAAAATATATAGTAAAATATATATTCTCGAAAAAGCAACTATTCCTATTGCATTTAATATACTTATTATTAAAACTAACAAAATTGATATTTTTATACACCATTTTGTTGTTTTATTTAATCTCTTTTGTTTCTTTTCATCTATAATATTTTCTTCAATAATTTTTTTATTTAATACTTTTTCTACTTCATTAAATTGTATATTATATAAACGATATATATTATTTAATTTTTCTTCCAATTCTTGTTTTGTAAGCTCTAGCTTATTAGAAAACAAAAAGTTTAATGTCATTAATTCATATTTTGATAATTTAGTTGATGCCATATCAACATTTTGGCTTATTATATAATCATATTTTTGTATACTATCTTTGTTATAACTAATTTTTATATAACCTTTTACATTTAATTCTATTATTTCTGCTAAGATTAAATCAAAATTATTATTAAAATTTAAATCATTAACATACCCAATTACTATTGACTCTTCATTTTCTATATTATCTACATCTATATCTTTAGGAAATTTATAATATTTTAAATATACACATACAATAAAAATTATATTTATTAATACTAATATTATCATTTTTCTCCTCTATTTGATATATGTTCCTATTTTTTCACCTTTTATTATTTTTACCATATTTTCTGGTTCACTTATTCCAAATACTATTAAAGGTATTTGGTTATCTCTGCAAAGCGATGTTGCTGTTGAATCCATAACTTTTAAATCTTGATTTAATATATCCAAATATGTTATTTCATCATACTTTGTAGCATTTTTATCTTCTTTTGGATCTGCAGAATATACTCCATCTATAGTCTTAGCAAGAAGTATAACTTCTGCTTCTATCTCTGCTGAGCGAAGTGCTGCTGCTGTATCTGTTGTAAAAAATGGGTTTCCTGTTCCACAAGCAAATATAACTACTCTTCCTTTTTCTAAATGTTTTGTTGCCTTTCTTCTAATATATGGTTCTGCAATTTGCCTCATTTCAATAGCTGTTTGAAGTCTTGTAGCTAAACCTCTTGCTTCTAATGAGTCTTGCAAAGCTAAACCATTCATAGTAGTTGCAAGCATTCCCATATAATCTGATGTGGTTCTTTCCATTTGATGACCATATCTTCCTCTCCAAAAATTACCTCCACCAACTACAATTGCTACTTCTACACCTAAATCTACCATTTTTTTAATTTCATCACATATTTTTCCTAAAGTTTTTGCATCTACTCCTCTGCCTTCTTTTCCTCCAATTGCCTCTCCGCTTAACTTTAGAAGAACACGCTTGTATTTCAAATTTGGCATATACATAGTCCTCCTTATAATTTCTATTTCGTTTAACATTCTATCATAAGCACCAAAAAAAAGAAACAATTTTATGAATTTTTTTAATAATATTTTTCTTGTTTTTTTAATTTCATATTTATAAATAAAACAGACATTTTTTCGACATATTTTTCATTTTTTAGTTAATACTAATATAATAAAATTCTATTTTTTATAAAGGAGTATTTATGAATCAAATATTAGAAAATAATTTAAACATAAATTATCAAAAAAATTATAATTCAAGTAAATCTAATAATATAAGTAAAAAATTTAAAATTATTTTCCTTGTTTCTATTATTCTAATAATTTTTCTTATTATTTTCTACTTTTTACTAAAATATAATACAAACAAAAAAGAAAAACTTTCAAAAAGTCTTGCAAGCAATTTTAGTATTCAAAATTTGTATAATATGAATAATAATTATTCAGCTGTAAGAACTTCAATTGTATATGAAAACAATTCTTCTAACCCTTTTGTAATTGGATTATTAAAAATAGATAAAATTAATTTAATATACCCTATTTTATCAACTGTTTCAGATGAATTATTAGAAATCTCTCCTTGCCGTTTTTATGGTCCAATGCCAAATGAAATAGGTAACTTATGTATTGCTGGTCATAATTATCGAAATCAAAAACATTTTGGTAAACTTTCCTCTCTAGATACAGGAGATATAATTCAAATTTATGATTTAAATTCAAATAAAATTGATTATATAATATATGAAAAATTAGAAGTACCTGCAAATGATACTTCTTGTATGAATCAAAATACTAATGGAACTAGAGAAATAACCTTAATAACTTGTAATACAATTAAAGGAACCAGAATTGTTATTAAAGCAAAAGAAAAATAATCGATGATTCTTTCTTACCATCGATTATTTTTTATCAAACTATTTATAAACTATTTTATATTATACTCTCTTACTTTTTTGTAAGCATATACTGCTACAATTATAGCTACTGCTATTAATAAGAATATTGCATAATCACTAGCATCTCCTGTTTGTGGTAATGTTGTATCTTGATAATTGCTTGTTGTTGTATTTGTAGTAGCTGGTGTTACTATATTTGTTGTAGTATTAGTTGTAGTATTAGTTGTTGTATTTGGATCTGTTGCAGTATTAGTTGTTGGTGCAACTATATTAATTGATATTGGTCCACCTG
Source organism: uncultured Clostridium sp. (assembly GCA_900553405.1). Classification (GTDB taxonomy): domain Bacteria; phylum Bacillota; class Clostridia; order TANB77; family CAG-508; genus UMGS1663. The sequence goes on from USDF01000052.1 coordinate 7,455, forward strand.
TACCTGTTGCTAATACTTTTGTAGATACTGTTAATAACATTAATACTACCATCATTATTACTAAAATTTCTTTTTTCATACTCATTTTTCTCATATTCTTTTCTCCTTTTTCTTCTGAAATTATTATTAGTATTTATATTTTTGTTTTAAAATATACTCAAAAACATAAATTTCTCATTTGAACTGTTATTATTGTAATCCTTTTTTTTACATTCGTCAACATTTTTTTCATTTTTTTATATTACATTTTTATTACACTAATATTACCCTTAAAATAAAAAGATTTTCTTATGCAAATATCTGCTTATAAGAAAACCTTTTATTATATTATTCTTCAGTTTTTGGTTCTTCTTTAACTTCTTCAACTGGTTCTTCTTTTACAGTATCTACTACTTCCTCTACAACTGTTTCTGTAGTTTCTACTGCTGGAGCTTCTTCAGGAGCTTCTGCTGTTTCTACAGCTTCTTCTACTAAATCTTCTTTAACTGTAATTTCTTTGTTTTCAATTCTTGCTCCTAAATTTTCTTTAGTCTTAGCAGATTTTCCAACTCTATCTCTTAAGTAATATAATTTAGCTCTTCTTGCTTTACCAACTCTTACTACTTCTATTTTTTCTACCATTGGTGAATGAATTAAGAATGTTTTTTCTACACCTACACCATAAGCTACTCTTCTTACAGTAAATGTTGCGTTTAATCCTCCACCTTGTTTTTTAATTATTATTCCTTCGAATACTTGAATTCTTTCTCTGTTTCCTTCTTTAATTCTTTGGTGTACTCTAATTGTATCACCTACATGAAGGTCAGGAATTTTATTTTTTAATTGTTCATGTTCAATTGATTTTATAATATCCATAATTGATATCTCCCTTCTTTATTTAAGTGTCGCATTCTTATTATTTGTTGAATGGCGCTTTTTAATTTTGTGTTCATTACACTTACTTTTATTTTTCCAAATTTATTATTAAATCTGGTCTTTTTTTATTTGTTATTATTTTTGATTGTTCTTCTCTCCACTTGCGAATATTTTCATGATGACCTGAAATTAGAACTTCTGGAACTTTTTCATCTAAAAAAGTTTCTGGTCTTGTGTATTGAGGATATTCTAATAAATTATTTGAAAAAGATTCTTCTTTTATAGATTCTTTATTTAGTACACCATCTACATATCTTGAAACAGCATCTATAAGAACCATACTTGGAAGTTCTCCTCCTGTTAAAACATAATCTCCAATAGATATTTCCTCATCTACAATTTTATCTAATACTCTTTGGTCTATTCCTTCATAATGTCCGCATAGTAAGATAAGATGTCCTTGGTTTGATAATTCTTCTACTTTTTGTTGATTTAAAGTTTTACCTTGTGGTGAAAGAAAAATTACTTTTGCATTTTCTCTATTTTCAATAGAATTATAAGCATCATATACTACATCTGGTCTTATAACCATTCCGGCTCCTCCACCATATGGAGTATCATCTACTTTATTATGTAAATCATTTGTATAATCACGAAAATTAATCAAATTAATTTCAACTTTTTCTAAATCAATTGCTCTTTTAATAATAGACTCACTAAAAACACCTTTAAACATATCAGGAAAAAGAGTTAAAATATCAATCTTCATATAATCACATTCCCTCAATTAAATTAACATAAATAACTTTTTCATTCTTATCAATCTTCTCTATCATAGGAGAATTAAACGGAATTAAAACTTCTCTATCAAACAT
>USDF01000053.1 GCA_900553405.1 uncultured Clostridium sp.
AAATTAAGACATTTTCCTAAATGATTTATTAAGACATTATCATAAATGAATTATATTTTCATCAAAAAAATCTAAATAATGTATTGCATAAATAACATATATTCGATATAATATTAACGTACGAAATCAAAAGAAAAAAGGGGAAGAAAATGGAAGAATTAGATTTAAAAGAAATGTTTAACATGTTTTGGACAAGAAAAGTACAAATGATACTAATTGTCCTTATTTTTGTGGTAATAGGTGGATTATATTCTTATTTATATGTATCACCAAAATATAAAGCATATACTACTTTACTTTTAGCATCATCTTCAGAAGATAATGATAACACAAACAAAACAGTTACTACAACAGATATTTCATTAAACAACAATTTAGTTTCTACATACAGTGTTTTAATTAAAAGTAAACCTGTATTAAGAGAAGTTATAAACAAATTAAACATAAATGAAACTGAAGAAGATTTAAAAGACAACATAACTGTTAGTGCTGAAAAAAATACTCAAATAATAAAAATTGAAGTAGCAAATCCAAGCCCATATAATGCTAAAATAATAGCTAATGAAATAGCAAAATCTTTTGCTATACAAGTTGAAGAAATCTATAACATAAATAACGTTCATGTTATAGAAGAAGCAGAAGAACCAACAAGTCCATATAATATTAATCATGTAAAAGATATGGCAATGTTTGCATTTATTGGTTTGGTAATAGCATGTATATATGTATTAATAGCAAATATGCTAGATACAACAGTAAAAACAAAAGAAGATATAGAAAAGAAAATAGGATTAAGTGTATTAGTAAGTATACCTGTAAACAATTTTGATGAATTACCAAAGCCAGTAAAGAGAGGAGGAAGAAGATAATGAAAAAAGAAATTATTACATATAGAGAACCAAAATCTCCAATATCTGAAATTTTTAGAACATTAAGAACTAATGTGCAATTTGCAAATACAAAAAGAGGATTACATTCTTTACTTATTACTTCTACAACTCCAGGTGAAGGTAAAAGTTGGGTTTCAGCAAATTTAGCAGTAGCATTTGCACAGGCAGGTAAAAAGGTAATATTAGTAGATTGTGATATGAGAAAAGGTAGACAATTTTCTATTTTTGATGTATCACCAACACCAGGACTTTCTAACTTTTTATCTGGAATAAATTCAAATGGAGAAGATAGTAGCCCTAATATATTATCTTACATAAAAGAAACAGAAGTAGATAACCTATATATAATTCCTGCAGGAAATATTCCACCAAATCCATCAGAATTATTAGTCTCAGAGCAAATGATGCAAGCTGTAGAGGAACTAAAATCAGTATGCGATTTAGTTATATTTGATGGAACACCTTGTTCTTTAGTTACAGATGCAGTAATTATTTCACGTTATGTGGATATAACTTTAATTGTTTCAGCATATAAAACTACAAGAATGGATGATTTAGAAAAAGTAAAAAGAGATATTGAAAATGTAGGGGGAAAAATAGCAGGTATTGTTATAAACAAAGTACCAACCTCACAAAAACAATATTATGCTACATATTACTATGGAGCACCAGAACTAAAAAGAACAAGCAATAAAAAAACAAAACCAACTAAAGAAGAGGAAGAATTATTAATAGAAAGAAAAAAACAAGAACTAAAGGAAAAATCTAAAAATGCTATTAATCAAAATAAAGTAAAAAACAAACCAGTAGAACAAAAAGAAAAGGAATCTGAAATATTTGATTTTGATAAAGCTGAAAAAGAAGAAAAAAGCGAAATGAATTCTTCAATGGACTTATTAAAACAAATGTCTAAATATGTTGATGAAGAAAAAGCAAAGTTAAAAAAAGGAGATAAAGAATGATAGATTTTCATTCTCATATTGTATATGATGTAGATGATGGTTCAGATTCAATAGAGACCTCATTAAAAATACTAAAATTAGCAGAAGCTACAGGTTTTCATAGTATTATTCTAACACCACATTATATGGAAGATTACTATGAATGCCCTGCAAATGAAATAAATAAAAAAATCAAACATTTAAAAGAAATATGTAAAGAAAATGATATAGAAATACAGTTATATCAAGCAAATGAAATTTATATAGCAAATGATATTGTAGATTTATTAAAAGAAAATAAAGCAAGCACAATAAATAAGAGTAAATATGTTTTATTTGAATTGCCTATGAATGAAGAACCACCAAATTTATTAGAAGTAATATATAGTCTAAAAGAAAATAGTAAAGTGCCTATTATAGCACATCCAGAAAGATATGCATATATACAAGAAAACCCTAATAGGCTATTAGAATTAATAGATATGGGTGTATTATTTCAATCTAATTATGGAAGTATAGTAGGACAATATGGAGAAAAATGTAAGAAAACAGTAAAATCTTTATTAAGAAATAATTTTATACATTTTTTAGGTACAGACGTACATAAATCTACAAGTATTTATGCTAAAATGGAAGAAGCAAAAAAAGAGCTAGAAAAAATCTTAACTAAAGAGCAAATTGGAACTTTAGTAGAAGAAAATCCAAAAAAAGTTTTAAAAAATGAAGAAATAGAAATAGAAGAGCCAAATTATATTAAGAAAAGCTTTTTGGATAAAATTTTCGGGAATTAAAAATTTTTATGTAATAAAAAATACAAAAGAAAAATAAAAAATCATAAAAAAGTATTGCAAACATCATTAAAAAAATGTAAAATAAAGCATATGAAATAATAAAACATAAGAAAAATAATAAGGAGGAACAGAAGATGCCAATTATCAATTTATCAAACCCATTTAACATACTAATAGCTTTAGTATTATTTGTATTAGTATTATTTTTAGCTAAAGAGATAAAAAGAAGTAATGTTACTTGTATTATGTTATTAGTATATTTAACTGTACTAGTAGGACATTGTATTGAATACGTTTCAGTAGCAGATCCAACTGGAGAAATTACAACAGTAATTGCAAATTGTATAGCTGTAGACTTTATGTTTATATTACTATCTTTTATTGCATATCTTTGGACAGATAACATGGAAGCAAAAGAAAGAAAATTAAAAAGCATAGATGACAGCCTAAATTGGTTTTGGAAAAAAATCTAAAAAAGTTAAAAATTAATAGACAAAAGTAGAAAAAAGTGTTAAAATATTGAGCAGTAATATTTTTAACACTTTTTTTGTTAAAAACAGACAATATATAAGGAGAAAATAAAGTGGAAGAATTAGATATAAAACAAATATTCAAATTTACATACCAAAGAAAAAATATATTAATTTATATCTTATTAATTTCTATAGTAATGGGAGCATTATATACATTTGTAATAAAAAGACCAAAATATGAATCTGAGGCACAAATTTTAATAGATAAATCAGATGCATCTATCGAAAAATATATAGTTAGTAAAGATGTGCTAAAATCAGAAAATATAGATGTAAAATTTGATAAAACAAGTAAAATTATCACAGTTGTAGCAACAAATACAAAAAAAGATTTAGCATTTAATGAAATAAATAGTTACATAGATACATTAGAAGATAGTCTACAAGCAACATATGGAACAAAAGTATTTAAAATTTTAGAAACACCACAAGCACCTACGACACCAAGTAATGCAACATATTTAAAAGATATTGCAATATGTGTTGGTATAGGTATAGTAGGATTTGCAGCATATGTTATTGTTTTATTTAATATTAAAGGAATGATAAGTGCATCAGAAATAGAAAACTTAACTAAAATAAATGTGTTTGGAGAAGTTAGTTTAGAAAAGAAAACAAATAAAAAAGAACCTATAAAATATACAACAAACAATACAAATATTAACAACCAACTAAAAAGAATAGAAGCAAACATAGAATTGAATAAAGAAAAGTCAAAAACAATATTATTTACAGGTGTAAGCAAACAACCTGGAACAACATATATTGTAAACAATCTAGCAATTCAATATGCTAAAATATATAACAAAGTATTAGTAATAGATGCAAATATATTTACAAAAACATTATCTAAAGAATACAATTTAGAAGAAAAAGAAGGACTAACAAATATAATAAAATTAGATACATTTAAAGATGTAGAAAAAGTAATACAAAAAACAGAAAAAGAAAATATTTATGTTTTACCAGTAGGAAATGTAGAAGTTGAAGAAGAAAAGTTCTTACAAAGTAATATGAAAGATTTACTAAAAATACTAGAAAATAACTATGATGTTATTTTAATAGATACAGCATCTATAAATGAAAAAGTTTTACCAATAGTTCTTACAAGTATTGTAGATACTACAATTATAGTAGCACAAGAACAAAAAACAAAAATAGAAGATATAGAAAATGCAAAAGCAACAGTAGAAAAAGTTGGAGGTAAAACTTCAGGAGTTATATTAAATAAGGTAATTTAGAAATAAAAGTAACACAAAACAAACTCTTTCTCATATTATATAAAAAATATGAGAGGAGTTTTTTATTATGGATTATGAAATAATGATGAATGGAAATGTAAAAATAGGAATGCAAGCGCCAGATTTTGAGGCAGATACAACTATGGGAAGAATAAATTTAAATCAATATAGAGGAAAATGGGTAGTATTGTTTTCTCATCCAGGAGATTTTACCCCCGTATGAGCATACAATTTGGGGAAATATCAGAAACGCTTGATATTGCTTAACATTTCTTTAATCGATAACGTACTCTAAAATGAATAAAAATTGCCACAAAATCGATCGTGAGGCGATTGAGCTTCTTTCTTACACCTATATGACCTTAGAGCAACTTTTGAATAATAAAAAGCTTGATGTATTACAAATACTATTTAATGCAATAGCAGAAGATTTAGCAATCATAACTAAAGATGATAAAAGTAAGTTAGAAATTGTAGATAGTCAACCAAATTACCAATATCAAAAACTAAAAGAAGAGTTTCAAAAGAGTCGATTTGAACATAAAAATAAGATAGCTAAATACTTTACAGCGTTCCTGTCAAAATTATCCAATGGATAATTTTGACAGGATAAATGAGTTTGTGGTATTATATGAATTAGAAAAATAGAAATTTGTTGAAATGAAGGATTGATTATGAAAAAAATAAAAACAGGAATATTATTAATTATATTAGGAAACTTATTATATTAAGATTATATATTTTTTTTGTAAAGAGGTGTAAATATGAGTGATTCAAAAGAAAATGTTGATGTATTAAAAATGTATGGAGAAGACAGTACTACACAAAGAGATGAATTTTTAAAAAAGCATAACTTAAATGAAAAGGGGCTTACTAGTAAACAAGCTGAAATTAATATTAAGAAATTTGGTCTTAACGAAACAAAAAAGGCTAAACCTAAGAAGTGGTATAATTATTTACTACAAAGTTTACTAACACCTTTTAACTGCATTTTAATTGGTATTTCAATTATCTTAATATATACAGATATATATTTAGCAATAGAACCAAGCTATGCAAATATAATAGTCATAGTAATTTTAGTTACTGCAAGTACTTTATTAGATTTTTTTGAGTCATATAGATCTAATAAGGCAGCAGAAAAATTAAGGGAAATAGTTGAAACAACTACTACAGTTATTAGAGATAACAAAGAAATAAATATACCAGTTAAAAATGTAACTTTAGGAGACATTGTTTTATTGTCTGCTGGAAGTATTATACCAGCTGATTTAAGAATAATCGAATCAAAAGACTTATATGTAGGACAGGCTTCATTAACTGGAGAATCAGATAATATAAAGAAAACAGTTGAATTAGAAAACAATCAAGAAGAATTAGACAGTATATCGGATTTTGATAATATCTGTTTTATGGGTACAAATGTTGTATCTGGTTCAGCAAAAGGTGTTGTAATAAAAATTGGAGATTCAACATATTTTGGAAAAATAGCAAATACCGTAACTTCTGGAAAGGAAAAAACAGCATTTCAAAAAGGAATTGAAAGTATAAGTAAATTATTAATTAGAATTATGATTTTTATGATTCCAATAGTATTTTTGATAAATGTGGAAAAACATGATATTATTCTAGCATTTACTTTTGCTGTTGCAATAGCAATTTGCATAACACCACTACTGTTACCTGTTATTTTATCTTCAAGTTTATCTAAAGGTGCTGTGAGAATGTCAAAAAAGAAGACTATTGTTAAGAAGTTAGATTCAATTCAAAACTTTGGAGCAATGAACATATTCTGCACAGATAAGACGGGAACATTGACAGAAGACAAGATTGTTCTGGAAAGATACTTGAATGTAAATGGAGAAGAAGATTTTGATATTTTAAAATATGCTTTTTTAAATGCTTATTTGCAAACAGGTCTAAAGAGTAATATAGACGAGGCAGTAGTTGCTAAAGCTAAAACTCTTGGAATTGAGAATAGTGTAGAAAAATATAAAAAAATAGATGAGATTCCTTTTGACTTTTCTCGTAGGTGTTTATCTGTAGCTGTAGAAATTGATAATAAAGATGAATTAATAACCAAAGGTGCTGTTGAAGAAATTCTAAATATTTGTACAACATTTGAATATAAGGGACAAACGGAAAAACTTACAAATGAAAAAACAGAAAATATGAAAAAAATTTGCAAAGACTTAAATGAGGAAGGCTTTAGAGTTGTTGCCATTTGTAAAAAAATTATAACTAATAATAAAAAAGATTTTAATAGCACTGATGAAAAAGACATGACTTTATTAGGCTTTATTGGTTTTCTTGATCCACCAAAGGAAAGTGCAAAAGAAGCAATAGAAGGCTTAAACAATGCAGGAATAAGAGTTATGGTTCTTACAGGTGATAATGTAGAAGTTACAAGATGCGTTTGTAATAAAGCAGGGATAAATTCAAAAGAAATCATAACTGGAAATAAAATAGATACATTATCAGATGTAGCACTATCAAGATTATTAAAAAGAAATAATATATTTGCGAAACTTTCTCCAATACAAAAAGCAAGGATTGTTAGAGTTTTAAAACAAAATGGAAATGTTGTAGGATATATGGGAGATGGAATAAACGATAGTCCAGCGTTAACAAACTCCGATGTTGGAATTTCTGTTGATACTGCAGTTGATATAGCAAAAGAAACTGCGGATATTATATTACTTGAAAAAGACCTTAATGTACTACTAGATGGTGTAATGGAACGGAAGAAAAACATATGTAAATTTAATGAAATATATAAAAATGGCAACAAGCTTCAACTTTGGGGAAGTAGTTTCAGTAATTATTGCAAGCATTGTACTACCATTTTTACCTGAAACACCAATTCAACTATTAGTAGAAGGATTATTATATGACTTTGGTCAAATGACAATTCCGTTTGACAATGTAGATAAAGAATTGATTGGAAAGCCAAAAAAATTAAATATAAAAAGCTTAAAAAGGTTTATGTTTTTTATGGGTCCTGTAAGCTCACTATTTGATATAGTTGTATTTTTACTATTATGGTTTGTTTTCACAGTTAGAGATGTTACACACTTTCAAACAATATGGTTCACTTACAGTATAGTATCAAATTTAATAGGAATGCACATTATAAGAACGGCAAAAACACCATTTATACAAAGTAATGCACATAAGGCTGTTTATATATCTTCAATTCTGTTAATTATAATAGGAATTTTAGTACCATTTACGCCTCTAGGAACTGCGATAGGCTTAGCACCAATTGCATTAAAATATATTTTCATGATGTTTGGAGTCACATTCTTATATTGTATTGTAGCAAGTTATGCAAAGAAAATTTATATAAAGAAATATAAGGAATGGATATAGAAATAATAGAAGATATGAGATGATTTGAATGAATCAATTAAAAATAGGAACATTTTTGATAGTTTTAGGAAATTTATTATATTTAGCATTTACATTTTTTGCTGGAAATGACACAAGCAGTTTTGAAAATTTTAGTAGTGGCTTATTAGTAGGACTATCAATTGGCTGTAAATAAGTTTGGCTATATGGCTGGGATTTTATCTATTCATTTTAGCTATTGAATTTGTAGTACGATTTTTGACAAGGATAGGTAAAAAATAATTGCAAATTACACAATTTAGTAATTAGTTGGAAAAATAGTAATTTGAAAGTGAGGTAATCTTATGGAAAAAAGAAAAATAATTATTATTTTTATAGTTTTAATTTTAATTGTTATAGTAGGATTATGGGGGAATGGTATAATTCCAAAACGAATTGCACGAATATCTGCATCTAATTATTTAGAAAAAAACTTTCCTAAAATGCAACTAGAATATGTAGATATAGAATGGAGTTCTAGTTTTGATGGTTATTCAATAAAGTTTAAGGATGCGAATAATAAAACTTACTCTTTTATAATGAACAACAAGTATTTTCCAATAAGTTTAGGACAAGGCTTGTTTGCATTTGAAGAAGAATATAGACAAAAATATGAATGGCAAGATACAAACATAGAAAATAATGAAGAAAGTTATTTTTATGGAAAAGTAATTGAATCTAATGCAAAATATATTATAGTAGAGCCAAACGAGAATGAAGAAGAAAGAAAATCAGCAGATAAAATTTCTGTAGGTTTAGGAGAAAATAATGATGCACTTTATACCATTGGAACTAATGTGAAAATAACTTATGATGGTACTATACTGGAAAGTTATCCAGCACAAGTTAAAGCAACAAAAATTGAAATAAAATCTGCTGAAAACTTTGAAATACTTTTCAAAGATAGACAACCAATAGACAGCTATAATAAAATTTATGTTGTATTAGATAAATCAGAAACGGACAAATATAATTATACTATATATGCATATGATGGAAGTGTAAATATCAAAATTGATGGTAAAGAATATTCTTTAAAAGATGCATTATTAGAAAGTAAAATAACAATGGAAGAAATAATACAAAAAGCAAATAAAGATTTAGATAATAACAAGATAACAGGAGATATGTATAAAGATGGTGGAAGTATGATATATCAATATGATACTTATACAATAATAAAATGTCATACAATAGAAGGAAATAGAGATGTGTATATTGGGACAAAAGAAATGACATTAAATGATGTTAGATAAAATATAGATATAACTTACAATTAGTAAGTTATCGCTTACTTTAATATGTATTTATTAGTAGTAATAGGAGAACAAA
>USDF01000054.1 GCA_900553405.1 uncultured Clostridium sp.
ATTTGTTTACTATACCATCTTCGTTTAAGTCATATTTTGCCATTTCCTTTTTGTTAGCATCAGTGATAGTTTCCCCATGTTTATCATTTAATGCTACCATATCGTCTAATTCTATTTCTCCTGACTCTACTACATCTCCAGCCACTAATTTATAACTATCTAATGTTACTTCTTGGTCTATGCTTTCTATAAGTATGTCTTCTATGGTTATATTTAAATATCCTTCCTTCGATATTATTACTTTATACGTATCTGGAACAACATATATTTCATAACTTCCATTTTGTTTTGTTTTTTCTTCATATTTTAGTTCATTGTCTTTATATACTTTAATATTAGCAGTGTGTATGTTGTTTACATTTTCTGTTGTAACTTTTCCTCTTATTATGGTTTCTGTTTTTGGTTCTTTTGTTACATCTATAATATATGCTCTTAATTTTTCATTCTCTGCCTTTACCATAATTATTATTCTAGTATCTTCTTCTGTAATATTATATGTACCTGTTCCACTCACTATTGTTGCTGTTTCATCTTCTGGTACTGCATTTATTTCCAAAGTATCCTGTCTTTGTGTTAAATGAAGAGAATATTGTGTTACATTTTTATCAAATTCAGGAGATAATATACCTACACTAGTTATTAAACTTTCTAAATAATTGTTATCAGATTTTTCTATTTCTACTTTAATTTTATAAGTAGTATTTCTTTCCCCATTATGACTTGTAACATCTATATTAAATACTCTTTCATTAGCAGTTAGATCCAAATCTCCTGATTTTACAACTATTGCATATTCATCTGTTGGAATAGCTATTACATTTTCTGCTTTTAGTATAGTTGTTCCTTTAGGAACTTTTAGCATATATTCTAATGTATTGCTATTAAATTCAGGAGTTATTTCATAGCCTGACACAGCAAGTTTTTCAAGTGTTGAGTCACTACTTTTTTCTCTTGTTATATAAATTGTATATGTTTGCGTTGTATAACCATCTGGTGCTATTGTTTTAATTTGGTATTTATTTAATTTTAATACTGACAATTCTACACTTACATCTGGATATACTTTTGTGTCTTCATAAAACGGTAATGCTACAATTTCATTTTCTGTTAAAACAAACTTATCATTTGGCACAGTTAATGTATATTCATATACATCACTATTAAATTCTTGATCCATTGTAAAAGATTTTACTGCTAAACTCTTTAATCTTGCATCATCTGTTCTTATTCTATTTATATTTACCTTATATGTCTTGGTATCACCATTTTCTGCTGTTACAATAATTTTTCTTACACTTTCACCATCTGGAACTTCTTGTTCTTCATTTCCTTTGACTGTTGCAAATCTATCTTCTGTTAATACTTCAAATGATAATAAAGAATCTGCATTTCCTAATGTTAAATTATATTCTAACGTTCCATATGTAAAACTTGGATCTAACGTTCCAATACTTGGAATTAAATCAACTAAATCATTTACTGTTGATTTTACCCTATTTATATTTATTACATATGTTCTAGCACTTCCGTTTTCTGCTGTTACCTTTATTTCATGTGTGTTATCACCTGCTTGTATAGGTATATAACCTAATCCAGAAACTGTTGATAAAGTATTTTCTGCCTCTCCTATGAATTGCATTTTTGTAGTTCCTACTGGAACTATTATTTCATAATTCATAGTTTCTTTATTAAAGTTTGGTGATAGTTCAACTGTATTTGAATTCACTTTTGCTGTTAATGTTTTTAAATAATTATTATCATTTTTCTTTCTTATTACTATAATAGTATAAGTTCTTGTAACTCCTATGCTAGATGTAACTTTAATTTCTACTTTATTTTCCCCAACTTTTAAAGTATAATCTCCATTACCACTTATAGTTGCTTTGCTATCTTCTGGCTCTGCATCTATTTTTATTTGAGTTATATCATTGTCGACAGTTATAGCATAAGAATTTGTAGTTTTAACAAATGAAGGTGATAATTTTCCTTCTGATGGTAAAATATAACTTAAATAGTTATTGCTAGATATATTTCTATTTACTTGTATTGTATATATTTCTTTTTCTTTGCCATCGCTAGAAGTTACCTCTATTGTTACTTCATTATTTCCAATTATAAAGTTTTCATTGCCTTCTATTGTGTATGTTGCATTTGGATCTAATGTTTCTATTATCATGTCTAAGCTTGTAATTTCATTATCTACACTTACAAAATATGAATTTGTATTTTGATTAAATGTTGGTACTATTTCATAATTTTTAACTTGTAATTTTGATAATTTTGCACTTACCGCTGTTTTTCTTTTTACATTTATTGTATATATATTCTTATTGCCATTTGCAGCAGTAACAATTATATCTATCTTATTTTTACCTACAATTAAATTGTAATTTCCATTGCCTGTTACAAATGCCTCACTAGCTTCTGCATAACCTAACACATTTACATTTTCTATGTCATATTCAACTTCTATATTATATTCATTAATTAGTTTATCAAATTTTGGCGTTAATGTACATTGTGATATGTTTAATTCTGATAAATAAGCATTATCTGATAGCCCTTTATTTATAACAACTGTATATGTTTTTGTTTTTCCAGACTCTGAACTAACAACAATCTCGAAAATGTTTTTACCTTCTTCTAATTTAGCAATTCCTATTCCAGATACCACAGCATTTTCATCATCTGCCACTGCATCTATATAAACTGATTCAACATCATTTGAAACATTAGTATTATATAACAATACACTTTTATTAAATTTTGGTGTTATTTCATATCCATTTACTGCTAAATATGCTAAGTTATTATTATCTGAACCTGTCCTTGTAACTTTTAAAATATAATTTTTGGTAGTTACTCCATCTGGTGCAGTTACCTTTATAACAATTTGATTTGTTCCCTTTTGTAAATTTTCATTACCTATTATTTCATATGTTGCATCCGCTTCTTCTGTTGTTATATACATTGTAAGCTCACTTATTTTTGTTTCTAATGTATAGAAGGTTATATCTTTATTAAACTTTGGTGATATTACATGGTTTTGAATAATTAAACTAAATAAATTTGCATTTGTAGATTTTGCCCTATTTATTTTTACTTGATATACTTTTTCTTCATTGTTTGTTGAAGTTACTTTTATAGTAACTATATTTAATCCAACAGTTAAAGTATATTCTCCTGTTCCTGTAATAGTTGCTGTATTATCTAATGATTTTGCACTCACAGCAATTTTTTCTTCTTCGTAAGGTAAGTTTACCTCATATACCAATGTATTTGCTTCAAATGATGGCGTTAATACTCCTTTATCTACAGTTAATTCAATTAAATCACAACGTTTTTCTATATCTGGTTGTCTATAAACAATTATATTATATTCTTTTTTAGTCAATCCATCTGAAGCTGTAACTTCTATAGTAACTTTATTTTCCCCATAAGAAAAATCACTATTATTTAGTATTTTATATGTTGCCTCTGGATCTTCTGTTTGTATATCTAATGTTAAACTTTGTATATCCTCTTGCACCTTTAAATGATATTCTGTGATTGTTTTTTCAAAGTTTTCGTACAATTCTCCTTCATTTGCAAATATATATTTTAAATAAGCATTATCAGATTTTAGTCTATTTACAATTACTTTATAATTTCTAGTTGTTCCATCTTCTGCAGTCACTACTAAATTAATTTCATTTTTGCCAATTTCTAGATTGTACTTTCCATCTCCTACTACTTTAGTAGTCGCTACCTCTGGAATACCTTTTAATGTTATTTCATCTATCTCATTTCTAACATTTATTTCGTATGTGTTAGCATCTATCTTTGTAACTATCTGATCTTTATCATTCTCTATTCTTGATAAATTTATATTAGAGTTCTTCTTTCTTATAATATTTAGTTCATAAGTTTTAATATCTCCGTTTTCTGCTTGTACTGTTAATGTTACTAAATTGCTACCTACTTCTAATGCGTAAACACCTTCTCCAGTAATTATACTTGATGAATCCTCTTTTACTCCTGTAACTTTTAATGTTTCTATTTCATTTTCAACTTCTATAGTATACTCTAATATTTCTTTATTAAATACTGGACTTAATTTTCCATTACTTGTTATTATATTTTTTAAGTAGTTATTATCTGATGATTCTTTCATTACTTTTATTCTATAATCTCTTTGTTCCCCATTTTCCGCTGTAACTCTTATTGTAACAAAATTCATTCCTGTTAGGAAGTTGTTGTTATTTAATACTTTATATTTTGCTGTTTTATCTTCTGTTTGCACTATAAGAGGCAATGTTTTAGTATTTGCTGGAACTGTTATTTCATATTCAGTATTTAATTTATCAAAAGATTGACTAAACTCACCTAGCGTTGTTGTTAATTGTTTTAAGTAATTGTTACTTGATTGAGCTCTATTTATATTTATAGTATATTTTCCAAAAGAACCATCTTCTGCCTTTACATTTATTACATAAGTATTTGTTCCTGTTTTTAGTTTCTTTTCTCCTGTTCCTGTAATAGTAGATGTACTATCCTCTGGTATAGCTTCTATAGTAACACTTTCTACTTCATTTGAAACTGTAACTATATATGTATCCAATACTTTGTTATATGTTGGATCCATTGTTAGTTCTTCTTCACCATTTTTTACTTTTAATGATGATAAAAATACATTTCCACTTTGTTTTCTATATGCATGTATAATGTATACTAATTGCTCTCCATTTTGAGCAATAACTATTACATATATATCATTTAATCCTACTTTTAGTTTTTTATTTCCTTCTATTATAGGTGTTATTTCTTTCATTTCTGGTATAGCTGTGATATCTAAAGAAGTTACATCATTTTCTACTTCTATAAAATATTCTAAGACATCTTGGTCAAAATTTAAATCTGTTTCAACATTATCTATAGTTAGGCTTTCTAATAAGCAGTTTCCACTCATATCTCTTGTTATATGGTAGATATATGTTTCTGTGTTTTTTCCATCTTCTGATATAACATCTATCTTTATATTGTTTTCTCCAGCTTGTAATTCTATAGTTCCATCTCCCACAACTGTTTGATATTTATGACCTTTTTCTACATTAAATGTCAATTTTTTTATTCTGCTTGGAACTATCATAGAGTATTCATGGACATCTGGATTAAATTCTTTAGGTTCTAAAACTCCATAAATTGGATTTACATTTATAATAGACTCTATTAATCCATCTATTGTAATATTTAATAGCTTAGAATTATTAGATGCTTCTCTTATAGTTTTTATTTTATATATTTTTTCGTCTCCACTTTCTGCTGTTACTTTCAAATTAATAGTATTCTCTCCTGCTGTAACATCATAAGTTCCATTGCCTTCTATACTTGCTTTAATATCGTCTACAACTCCATAAATTGTAACATCTGTATCTTCTGCATCTAGTGTTATTGTATACTCAGATACATCATAACTTACTTCTGGTTCTAATGTTCCTTTATTTATTTGAATTTCTTTTAGTAAATTATTTTGCGATGGATCTTCTAGTAATGTTATTCTTGCATAACCATCTGCATTATTTCCTGATACATAATTTCCTTGTGGATTTGGCATTTGTACATAATTTTGCCTTGTACTTGACCATTCATAACCTTCTCCATCTACCATAATAGTATCTTTAAATACCATTCCTGAAACATGTGAGTTACTTCCTGTTGGTTTTCCATTTTCATCTGTCGAATTACAACCTTCATGTCCTGAAATATATGATGAACCGCCTGCACCTGCAGAAGCTCCACTAATATTATTAGTTGTTCCTCCATAATAACCTGAACCTCCGCCTCCAACACCATCATTGTCGGCAATTCCCCATGCATCTTTTCCTATTCCTAGTGCATAGCCAGATGTTTGTGTTCCAGCTGGACTATTAGAATAATATGATATTCCATTTATTCCTCCACCAGATCCTGCTTTGTACGACCAAGAAGCTCCTCCTCCTGCTCCGGCAACCATTATTCTAGAATATAAACTATTTAAGTCATTCCAATTACCATTTATTAATCTAAAGTCTGTGGCACCTCCGCCACCACCTGATGTTTCATCATCTCTATTGTCCCATGTACCAAGGCCTCCACCATTCCAACCACCAGGTGAATTCTTTCCAACTACAGCATCTGTTCCTTTTCCACCTACATATACATATATAACGTCACCTTCATTTAATCTAAGAATTCCTGAGGTATAGCCTCCATTTCCTGGAGTTCCCCCTAATCTACCTTGTATTCTAGACTTTCCTCCTCTTGCTCCCCATGCTTCAAATTTATAAAATCCTGCTGCTGGTGCTATAAATGTTTGATATTCTCCCGTATATGAGAAATCATATGTTTGTTCTCCTAAGTTTTCTCCCTTAGTTACTACTATAGTATATACTGTATCTTCTACTCCTTCTCTTGAAACAGTTATAGTTACAGTATTTTTACCTTCTTTTATATAACCTGCTCCTTTTACTACTACTTTTGCATTATCATCATATGGCTGTGCTATAATTTCTAATGAAACTACTCCAGAAGTAACTTTATATTCATAATTTAATTTATCACTTTCAAATAATTGTGCAAATTCTTGATTTTTTATATCTAAAAATTTCAACTTTGTATTTGGTTGTTTATTTAATATTAAGTTATATTCTGTTGTACTCTTCCCATCCTCCGATATTACTTGTATTGTTCGTATTGTACTAGAAGTTTTAGTTTCAACTTCTCCATCTCCTATAACAGTTTGTCCTGGAAATTTTTTTATTCCTTCTATAATTGTATTTTCTTCTATGTTGTATGGTAATATCACATCATATCTTAATTTTTTTTCGTTATAATTTTCTACATTTACTCCAGCTACTTTTATATTTTTTAAATAGCTATCTGAGGAAGCCCCTCTTACAAAATGTAAAGTATACGTATATTCTATTCCTTCTATAGTTTTTGTTTTTATTTGTTTAATTGTTTCTCCAGCTATTGTTTCTACTTGTTGATTTAATCCACCTTCTACTTTTATATCATCACTTGTAGTTGTTATGGAAATTGTTGGATATGCCTGTTCTTTATCTAATTCTATATAATAATCACTTTCTTCCGGATTAAATTCTTTTGTCATAGTTCCTATATCTGTAGCAATGTTAGATATTGGATAATTTTCTTCTATAAAGCTTAAAGGTGTTATTGTAGCTTTACTTGTTTCAGTTGCACCTGTTGTTAGTTCTGTGTTTGTAAATATTTTTCCAGAATAATGATATGAATCTGATAATTGTGTATATTTTTGCACTTTTGGTGTAATATCAGTTTGTGAATTAACAGCAATACAGCCTTCATGTCCAGATACATATCCAGAACCACCAGCTCCTCCAGATGCTTTAGATGTATTGCTCATATATCCTCCCCAGTAACCACCTCCGGCCACCACCTACTCCATCACTATCTGCTATTCCTGAGGCATTTTGTCCTATTCCAAATGCATATCCAGAAATTTGTGTACCTGCCTTTGCTCTTGTACCATTTTCTCCTGAAATTCCTCCACCAGAACCTGCTCTATATGTCCAAGAGGCACCACCACCTCCTCCAGCAACAATAATTCTAGATGCTAAGCTCTTTGTTTCATTCCAGTTTCCACTTATTAATCGAATATCTGTAGCGCCACCACCAGAACCTGAAGTTTCATTATCACTATGATCCCATGTACCAAGCCCTCCACCATTCCATGTTGCTGCTGAATCTTTTTTTACCACAGCATCTATGCCTTGTTGACCTACATAAACATAGTATTTTTCTCCTTTTTTTAGTAGAATTTCTCCTTTTGCATACCCACCTTTTCCTGGTGTTCCCCCTAAAGAGCCATCTATTCTCGACTTTCCTCCTCTTGCTCCCCAACATTCAAACCTATACATTCCAGAATATGGTGCAATAAATTCTTGATAACCACCTGAATAGTTATAATTATTTACATCTACTGTTTTTTTACAAGTTATTGTATAAATTCTTTCTTCTTCAATATTTGGATTTGTAACTTTTATTGTAATTATACTATTTTCACTAACACTTTCATTTCCTTGAATTGTAACAATTGATTCTTTGTCATATGGTATTGCATGTACTTTTAATGAATTTGTATTTTCTACAATATTTACTATATAATCTAATGTTTTTTCACTAAATTCTGGATTTATTGCAAATGAATTTATCGCAATATTTTTTAAATATGTACTATGTTCTTTTTCTAAGTTTATTGTATATTTATTTTGAACTATTTTATTTTTTGAAATAACATCAAAATTAATTATTTTACTATTACTTTGCAATATATAATTGCTATCACCAATTATGTTTTGACCTTCATCTATTTTTATATACTCTATTTGTAACTCATCTTCAATATTATATGGTAATTTTATATCATAGCTATATTTATTTTTTGTAAAGATATATTCTTGCCCATTAATTCTTATTCCATTTAAATCTGCACAATCCGATAAATTTTCTATTTCGTTACTTTCAGTTTCTGCATCTGCAAATAAACGATTTTTACTTTGAGTAATCAACTTTTCTATATCATTAGGCATAGAAATACCCGTTAGTTTTATTATTGCTAACGTTGCTGTAACTATTGCTACACTTTCAAGTGTAGCCAATAATTCTTTTTTCAATTTTGTCTTGTACTTCTTGCTTAATTTCAAACTCTTACTCTCCTTTTATTTTTTCTCATTTCTCTATCAATGCTATATATAAATTAAATAAATAAAATATATATTATTTATAAATTAATATATATAATTATCTATAACTTATTTAATCTTTTCAACTATAATATTTCTTATATTACAAGCATTTAACTATACATTTATATACGGAAAAAAACACTTTGCGCTTGCAAAATGCTTTTTTATCTTTTATTTTAAATTTTTGTAACAAACTTCGACTCTTTAGGATTTTTTCTTAGGGAAAGGACATTTGGGGACGGGTCAATTTTGTCCTTTACATAAAATATAAAACATGACAATATTAAAATAAAAACATATCAATTTGAAAAAAAGCGGATTGAAAGTAAGTA
>USDF01000055.1 GCA_900553405.1 uncultured Clostridium sp.
ATGAATTAACAAAAATATATATTCGTATAAACGAGCTTTGCAAACAAGATGAAAGTGTTCTAGAAAATTGTAGAAATAACTTCAAAAAATTAGAAGATAAAGATCCATATTGCGTAGAAATATGGGAAAGATTTAGAAAATTAAGCTTAAAAGAATTCCAAAGAGTATATGATATGTTAATTCATCTATTGGGTTTGAATCTATATCATATTCATCTCCCCACATTTTGTATCCTTCTATAAGTTTACCAAATTGTGTTCCATAATCTCCTAAATGATTTACGCCTGTTACGTTAAAATCTAAGAATTTGTATACATTATATAATGCTCCTCCAATTACAGTTGAACGTAAATGCCCTATATGGAAAGGTTTTGCAATATTAGGTGCAGAATAGTCTATTACTACATTTTTTCCATTACCTATTTCAGAATCTCCATATTTTTCTTTCTTTTCATTGTATTCACTTAAAACATCTTTTGCTAAAGCAGTACTATTTGTATAAAAATTGATATATCCGCCAACAATTTCTACTTTTGAAAATGTTTCTTCGTCCATTTCTAATTTTTCATAAATTTCTGCAGCTATAGCAGGTGGTGCTTTTCTTAGTTCTTTTGCAAGTTTAAAGCAAGGAAAAGCATAATCTCCCATTGCACTATCTTTTGGAACTTCTATATAGTTTTCTAATTCTTCTTTATTTAGGTTTGTTACTTTTGAAATTTCTTCTGCAATCTTTTCTTTAAAATTTAACATCTTATTTCTCCTTTTTTCTCTATATAGTCAAGATTTAATATATCTACCTATTTTATAGACTTTATTTTAGCAAAAAAATCCATACATTTCAATAATTTTCTATTTATTTATTGTTTTTTGGTATTAAACGTTATAATTAAAAAGCATATAAGTCAATATCAAAACAGGATTCTAAGATAGAATCCTGTTTTATTTTTATTCGCTTTAGCGTGTTGAGCCACAAAGCGAAACAAAAAACCGCCAGCTATGCTGGTGTTGTATTAAAGACTTACAGAAAAAGATATCAAACCATGATATAATGTTAGGTGTTCAAGCCAACAAAATATCAGAAAGGAGTGATATCTATGAGCAATACTTTATCACATACAAAGTGGAATTGCAAATATCATATAATATTTATACCAAAATACAGAAGAAAAGTAATATATAATAAATTGAGAACAGATATAAGGGGATATATTCAGGATTTGTGCAGATGGAAAGGAGTAGAAATAGTAGAGGGACATTTGATGCCAGATCATGTGCATTTACTATTATCAATACCACCGAAAATGAATATATCAAGTTTCATGGGATATTTGAAAGGAAAAAGCTCAATGATGATATTCAAAGACCATGCAAATTTAAGATACAAATACGGAAATTGTAACTTTTGGGCAACAGGCTATTATGTCAGTACAGTCGGATTAAATGAAGCAACAATTAGAAAATATATAAGAGACCAAGAAAAGGAAGATGTACTAGAAGATAAATTAACAAAGAGGGAAAGCCATAACCCTTTTAAGGGTTTGCTACAGTAGTAAATGCTTTAAGGCTTGAACGGAGTGAAAAGCCAGCACCTTGAAGTGCTGCAATGTTATATGCCCTTATAGGGCATGTTAAAACCACCCGTTTTACGGGTGGTTATTATTATCTTAATAGAACTTTAAGTACCAAAAGGGACAGATTAACCAAAAGGAAACGTCCCCAATGGTAATTAGTCTCCTAGGCAAATTCCTATATCTCTTGCTGTTTTTACTAAATCATTATCCATAGTAACTATTCTTACGTTACTTTCTGCTGTTCCACCTTGTACTGCACCTATAACTTTGTTATCTCCAACTACTTCTTCTAAGTCTACGTAGTCTAATTTTCCGTTTTTTAATACTGTTAATACATTGAATTTTCCTTCTAACGCAAGTTCCATTGCTTTTGCTCCGTATTTCGTAGAAAGGACTCTATCAAATGCTGTTGGTGTTCCACCTCTTTGCATATATCCTAAGACTGTGCATCTAGCAGTTAATCCTGTTAATTTTTCTAATTCTTTTGCAACTTTTTCTCCTGCTCCACCAAGTTGAATGTTTATAACTCCTTCTCCACCATCTCTTGTGTTTTGAACTGATATATCTCCACCTTTAGAGAATGCTCCTTCTGAAACAACTACTATACTAAAATTTTTACCTATAGCTTGTCTCTTCTTTATTGCTTCTGCTGCTTTATTTATATCATATGGAATTTCTGGAATTAAGGCTACGTCTGCTCCACCAGCTATAGCTGATTCTAGTGCTATCCAACCTGCTTCTCTTCCCATTACTTCTAGTACCATTATTCTATGGTGTGTTTCAGCTGTTGTATGAAGTCTGTCCAATGCTTCTGTTGCAACTGATACTGCTGTATTATAACCAAATGTAATATCTGTACAAGCGACATCATTGTCTATTGTCTTTGGAACTCCTATTACATTTATTCCTCTTAAAGAAAAGTCTCTTGCTGATTTTTGTGTGCTATCTCCACCTAATGTGAATATACAATCAAATCCATCATCTTTTACGTTTTGAACACATTTTTCTGATAAATCTTGGTATGTTACATTTCCATTTTCATCTACTACTTTGTAGTGAAATACATTTGCATTTGTAGAAGATAATATTATTGAACCACCTTTTTGTAATATTCCAGATGCTGTATCTGCACTACTTAATCTTATATAATCATTTTTTAAAAGTCCACGATATCCATCTATAAACCCATAACATTCTACACCGTTATTTTCTGCAGTCTTTACTATAGCCCTTATTACTGCATTAAATCCTGATACATCTCCACCATTTGCTAGTATTGCTACCTTTTTTACCATCTTTTTTTCCTCCTATTTTTTTCACTTCTTACCATGTCTTTTATTATATCAATAATTTTATTTTTTACAACACATTTTTTGAATTTTTATAAAAAAATTGGGTTATTTATTGCTAATATGTATATTACCAATTTCTGTTTGCATTTCTCTTTCTATAATATTTTGTATTTGTGCAATTTGTTCTTGTTCTAATTTATCTGTTCTTACTACAACACTAATACTTTTATCGTTAACAAATATAACTAAATCTTCTATTCCTTTTGTTTTTATTAAGTTTTCACAAATCATTATTTTGTTTTTTATATCATTTATATTTTTTATTTCAGTCTGTGCTACTGATTTCTGTGTTTCACTTATTGTTTCATTTTCTAGAATCTTTCTATAACTTTCTAGCATTTGTGAATACATTGTTTCTCTACTTAACCTTGAAGATGAAAAATATTCTTTTGTTTCTTTAGAAGTTGTACTAGTAGTTACACTAGTGTTTGTATTGTTGTTGATATTTGTATTTGTACCATTAGTTTCTACATTTGTACTTGTTTCCTCTGAATCATTTTCTACTACAGCTGTTTCTTGTACTTTGTCTGTTCCTTCCTCTCCATTTGAAACTAATGCTTCTTCGTTTATGCCATCTTCAACTCCATTACTGCTTACTAATTTTGCATCTCCTATTGATGCTACATCCGTTTTTTCTTCTGTATTAGTACTTGTAGGAATTGCTCCATCATGGTTTGTAGTATAGTTTAAATACCCTGCTGTTACAAGCATTAAAGCAATTACAATGATTATAATTTGATTTCTTTTTAAAATTTTCATAAGTTTTATTTTCCTCCACTCGCATTTTTTACAATTATTTTTTAGCTAGCACAATAATAATTCTATTTTCATTGTGCATATAAATTATTTTTTTATGTTCTAAAAATATAAGATGTTCTAATTACCTACCATTTCAAAAACTTGTATTTTATGAGTTTCTAAACCTGTTGCCGCTTCTACTGCTTGCATTATATTTGTTTTTATTTCACTATTTTTTGCTCCTTGTGCTGTTACAACCGCTCCTTCTATTTTAGGCTTTATAACACTTTGAGTTACTGGCACTTTTTCTCCATTTACTTCTTGATATATAACTTCTTTTTTACTATTTTCTTGAGTTATTTTCCTATTTCCGTCCACCGTTTATCACTTTCTTCTGTGTCACTTTTTGTACTATCTTCGTTATACATTGCTACTACCTGACTTGTTTGTGAATATGTAATAAGTACTTTTACTTTTCCAACTCCTTGTATATTTTGCAGTATATTTTCTAATTTTTGTTCTAGTTCATTACTATTTTCTGTTTCAGTTTGTACCTGCTCTTTCGCAAGTTCTTTTCCTATGTCAGATTGCACATTTTCTTTGCTTTCTTTTTTATTGTCATTGTTCCATATTGTATTTATTATAATTACTGTAATAATTAATATTATAATGAATACTACTAAATTTTCTATTTTCTTTTTATTATCTTCATCTTTCCTAAGTATAAAATTTTCCTTTATCTTCTTTAGTTTTTCTTGTAACATTTTATCCCTTCTTTCTTTAGTAAATGATATCTTTATTTAGTAAATAGTGATTTGCTTTTCACTTATTTCATATACAGATGTTAGATATTTCTTTATTTTATTTTTTTCTTCATTACTAATATTGTTTCCTTTCGTTTGGCTCGCTTCTTCATTTTCAGAATTATTAAAGCTATTTTTGTTTGTTTCATTATTTTGGCTCACATTAATTTCTATTTTCTCTATTTCATTTATATGTATATTATTTTCTGTTTTTTCTTTATTGTTTTCTTCTTTATTATCATTTTTGCCATTCATATATATTGTTAATAATTTAATACCATAATTTGCATTGTCCTCTACTTGTACTTCAACATCTTTTATTAAATAATCTTTATCTTCTAATTTTGTTTTTATATCTTTTTTTAAGTTTGTTATATATATCTGTTTAATACTATCTTCATTTGTTTTATTTATATCTGTATTTTTTGAACTTACTTCATAAGTTTCCATTTTTTTAGTGTATTTATCTATATCGATTAGTGATGATACTTCAAAATCTGAATTAAAAAATTTGTTTATTACTGGCGTTATTATTTGGAACACTACATATACTCCAAGTACTACTTTTATATATTTCTTATTATTGCCATTCGGTAATATCATTTGAATTATACTGGCTATTACTACAGCTACTATTATTCCTTGTAACCATGTATTTAAAAATTCCATATTAAATTCCTTTCTCATTTTGCTTAAAAGCACTAATAATTATGAAAATTTTTTAATTTCAGTTACCTATACATTAATCCACTATTAGATATTTTCATTACAAGTGTTGTCCCAATTATAAGCATAACTGCTAAACTGCATAAAATAGCAAGTAATACCCTAAATGTGTCTCCTATTTCAGATAAGAGTTTTACTATTTTTGAATCTGCTATTGGCTCACAAATAGCAGAGCCTATATAATATGTTGTCATAAGTAGAACCAGTTTTATTATAGGTGTAATGCAAATTCCTATTATAACAATTACTCCTACTATTCCAACTGCATTTTTTAGTATTGATGTGCAACCTATTACTGTATCTACAGCATCTCCTAATATTTTTCCTACTACTGGAATAAAACTAGAAACCGCCGCTTTTGCAGTTTTTGCAGTAATTCCATCTACACTACTGCTTAAACTTCCTTCTACAGAAACTAAACTTACAAATAAAGTGAGTACTACTCCTAAAATCCAAACAACACTTGATTTAAAGAATTTTGATAATTTGTCTAATTGCATGTAATCTGAAATTTTAGAAACTATTCCTAATACTGTAGAAGCTAGCACCAAAGGAATTACAATATTTGAAATAAAATTTCCTATAAATGTAACCATAAATAGAAGTACTGGCTGCAGTAAATTTGCTGAAATTATATTTCCTGTTGTTAAAACAAGTGTAAGTAGTAATGGTATAAGTGTATTTGAAAATGCAATTAAGTCATTTACAGAGTCTTTTACCATGCTGATTACTTGGCTAAAATTGCTCATTATAAGTGTTACTATTAATATGTATTGTACATAATAGCTAATTTTTGCTATTCCTTGATTCTCTAAACCTTCACTAATGCTTTTTAATATACTATGTATTATTATTACGATCATAATACTTGCTATAGTTCGAATAGAACCTAAAGTTTCTTTTCCTATTACATTTAGTATTCCTTTTCCTAATTTTTCGTTATCTATGTTTCCTGTTATTGCTGAATTTAATAGTTCATTGTAATCTACATTATCAAATACATTTGATGTATATTTTTTAGCTTCTTCTATGAATTTGCCAATGTTTACGCTATCTTTTTGAGTTTGTATTATTTCTTCTTGTGACACTTCTTTTGTTTCGTTTTCTGCATTGCAGGCAGAAGGATATAATAATAAAATAATTAATATTAAATTTAAAATTATTTTTATTTTTCTCATTTGTTTTCCTTTTCTTTTAAGTTTTAGGGACGAGCTTAAAAATTTAATAAATTTTATAGGTAAACTTAACAATTTCAAAACTTTAATGACGACCTTAAAATTCTAAAAACTAAGAAATTATTTTTTATTTATGGCAAAATCTTTAATAAAGTTTCTAGTAATCCTGCCATGATTGGTATTGTCATAGAAACCATTATCACTTTTCCTCCCATATCTACTTTACTTGCTATTGCTGTTTCGCCAGAGTCTTTACAAATACTTACTGCAAATTCTGTTAAAATGGCAATTCCTGTTATCTTTATTAGTAAAGTAACAAATTCTTTATGTATAGAAATTTTATTTGTAAGGTTATTTATAAGCTCAATAATTCCAGATATTTTTGAAAATATTAGTGCTAGTATAAGTGCACCTGCCAGTAGTGAAACGTAAATTGCAAACTCTGGCTTATATTGCTTTAATATTATAATTAGAATTAGTGCAACTAATCCAATTCCAATAATTTTTATTATTTCCATATCTTTTTCTCTTTTCTAAAGATTAAAAATAGTTCTAACTGTGTCAAATAATGTGCTTATTTCTTTAATTACCATTGTAAGTACTATTACTAGTCCTGCCAAGGTAGTCATCATTGCTTGATCTTCTCTTCCTGCACGAACTAGTACTTGATGTAATACTGCTACCAATATTCCTATAGCTGCAATTTTAAATAATAAATTAATATCCACTTTAATTCTCCTACCTTGTAATGATATTTAGGTTTTTATAAAGGCTTTACCTATAAACCTATACTAGGACAATCACCATAGCTAGTCCTATTGTTACACCTAATACTTTGTACATTTTTTCACTTTTTTTACTTTCTTCTTCTGCCTTTTCTATTTGTGTATTTAGAAAATTATCTACAAGTTCTATTTCACTTACTTGTCCTTCTACATCTACTTTTCCCAGTAAATTACTTAAACCTTTTAGTACTTCTATATCTTCTTTTTTTAAATTTGTATTTTGACTTTCTAGTGCCTCTACCCATGCCTTTCCTGCTGGGAGTTCTTCCATTTTCTTAGCTGCCACTTTAAATATATTGTTTACACTTTTTAAATTTGAATTTTCTTTATTTCCTATTTCCAAAAATATTTCTGGTATTGGCTCATATGTCAATTTTATTTTTGTAGCAAAAATAGCAAGAGATGACTTCATTTCTTTCAATTCTCTTACTCTATTTTTATATTTCTTTGAAACTAATATTCCTATGTAACTGCTAGAAGTTAAAACTAGCAATAATATAATATATTTAATTATTTGCATATGTACCTTGTCCTTTTTTCTTTTGCTTTTTATATATGTATATTCAGTTCTTTTGTTTTTAGAACCTATTTTTATATTTTTTTAATTTTATTTTTTAAGTTAGACTTTAATTTTTTGTATAAAGCATATATTGTTTTTCTATTTTATTTAGAGCATATACCTTTTCTATGTCACCTTTTTCTTTTGTATCACTTAAAAATATAATTCTTTCAAAGACTCCATTTTCACTTAATTCTCTTAAAGTTGGATTTATTTTTATATCTTCAATAGAAGAACCATGTGCCGTAAAAATTCCTTTTATTCCAGAGCAAATTGCATACATTATTGGCTTTACTTCATCTTTGTTTCCTATTTCGTCTGCTACAATTACCTTTGGAGCCATACTTCTTATAAGCATAGTTAAGCCTAGTGCTTTGCTTACATTGTCTAGCACGTCAGTTCTAATTCCTATATCATTTTGCGGTACACCTCTATACATAGCTGCAATTTCTCCTCTTTCATCTACTACTCCTATATTTATTCCTTTGTATCTTATTTGTTCTATGCCATTGCTCAACTTTCTTACTAAATCCCTTAATATAGTTGTTTTTCCTACTCCAGGAGGTGAAACTATTAAAGTATTATAGATAGAGTTTTCGTCTTCTTTTATTACATATGGTATTAATTTTGTACTACAGCCAATAACTTGTTTAGCTATACGAAAATTAAGACTAGAAACATAGTTCATATTAGCTACTTTTCCATCCTTCATAACAACATTTCCAGTTATACCAACTCTATGTCCACCTTGCATAGTAATATATCCATTACAAATTTGACTTTGATAACTATAAATTGAGTTATCACAAATATGCTGAAGTGTTTCCAATATTTCTTCTTGCTTAACAATATGTTCAATTTTTCTTTCCTCTTGTCCTATTTTCAAAATAATTGGTCTATTAGCACGAATTCTAATTTCCTCTAGTAAATTCAAATTAATGTTTTCAGATAAAAAATAGTCCTCAATTTTTTTAGAAATTCTAATTGGAAAACATCTCAAAATGCTATTAATACAAACCATTTTTCCTCCTCTGACTCCTTTAGGAATGTTGCCTAAAGGTTAATCTGTCCCTTTTGCGTCATATTAATATTTTATGCTTCTGTTTCTAGTTTTAGAACTTAATTCTGTCATATTTATATTCTACAGAAAGTTATCATTCTATGATAACTTTCCCAGACTGTTGACAAAGTATATAAAAATATTTTGCTCAGCAGTCTTTTCTTTTTTA
>USDF01000056.1 GCA_900553405.1 uncultured Clostridium sp.
ATAAGGCCTTATAGGCCGATAAGTAAATCCACGGGTTTTACCCGTGGATTTTTATAGAATTTATAAAGTAAAAATTTATGTTTTATAAGTAAGTTTTTTGGATTTATCTATTGACAATGGAAGCTTTTTTGTGTTAATATATATCTGTTACGAATTATAGTAACATGTGCAGAGGTGGTCGAGTTGGTTTATGGCACCAGTCTTGAAAATTGGCGTGCGTTTGTAGCGTACCGTGGGTTCGAATCCCACCCTCTGCGCCATTTTTTTATTAAAAGTTTAACTTGAAACATTTGGAGGCTTACCCAAGTGGTTGAAGGGGACAGTTTGCTAAACTGTTAGGGTTCGCAAGGGCCGCGAGGGTTCAAATCCCTCAGCTTCCGCCAAAAAAATATAAGGTATTGATTACCTTATATTTTTTTATAAAATTATCTTATTTATGAATAAATTAAAATAGTGTATTATCTTTCTATGTCTTGATATCTTTGAGATATTAATCTATACAATTCTACTAAAATATCACCTTTAATTTCAGTTTCAGACTTTATAATAGGTATATGAATGTGTAAAAAATTATCTATATCTCCAGGATAACTTTCTATTACTCCACTTTGATAATGATTTAATAATCTTTGAAATTTTCGTATTAATCCTTCAGTTTTTATTTCACTTATTAAATTTTGTTTATTATAATTATGGCTTAAGTGATTTTTTTGTGATTGATAAGATGATGGAAATTTAGAAATTTTATCTTTTGTCCAATAATCTTTAAAATTTTTAATAGTTGTTTTATTTCTTTTTCTATGATATTCATAGTCTAAAACATACATACAGGGAACTTCAATGTCTGTAATTTCCTCTTGATTTAAAATGTCAATAAAAATACTTAATGCTAATATGCTTTTAGGATCTACTTTTTCTCTGTATTCTTCAGATATACCATTATTTAATTTATAAGATTTATTTCTAACTTTTTTATTTATATTAGGCTGTTCATAAGAGCTTTGAGATACATTTGTATTTTGTATAGAACCTATAGAACAAACTCGTTTTCCATTTTTCTCATATATTCCATATCGTATAATAGGAAGTGTACAATGTGGTCTATCAAAAAGTTCTGTATTGTTATAAAAAGTTTTATCGTAAATAGTTATTTCTATTTCCCTAGAGTTTTCATCCCATGTTCTTGAAATTCCATTTTTTATACAAAGTATATTATTATCTAAAAATCCTAATTTTCCTATATAAGTTTCTTTATCATATTTCTCAAAAGTCGTATCTTTTAACATTTCTACTTGTTTTCTTAAAAATTCTTCAGGATTATTAAAATCTTCTGGAGTTGCTCTTAACCAAATTTGTTCAAAACAATTATTTTTTTCATATACAGTGAAACCTGTCATATTTGTTCTTAAAAAATATAATTCTATATCCTTTTCATAAAAGCTTCTTAACTGTTCAAAGAAATCTTTATAATTATTTATTATCATTGCTGGTTGTATGCTATTACCATTCGACTTTTCCTTTATTCTTTGTAATATTATTCTGTGCTTTTCTTCTAAGTGTGAAACAAAGGATTTATCATCAAATTGATTTCTATAATTTGAGAGAGTCTTATCTATAAATTCTATTGCTTCAGTTTCAGTAAAAATAAATCTAAAATTAGGTAATTCATCACTAAATAATAGTTTATATAGTGTTTCTGTTATAAATTCTCGTGTTACATTTTCAAATGTAGGTTTTAAACTATCTGCTATGGTTTGATTACTATTTAGAATCATGTTCTTTACATTATCCTTTCTTTTATTTTGTAGCTATATATTATTATAACATAAAATTTAATAAATAGCATTATCTCTGTAAATAATGGAAAATAATAATCTAATAAAAAAATAAATAAAAAAAAATAAATAATTAAATAAAAATAATTAATTAAATAAAAATAAATAATTAAATTAAATAAAATAAAAAATAAAATTAATTAGTAAAATAATAATTTATTTTATTGTAAAAAGAATAAATAAAAAAATATTTAATAAAATTAATCAGGGTGATTTTTTTGAGTATAGGAATTTGTTTTGCAGGTGGTGGAATAAAAGGAGTTGCACATATTGGAGCATTAAAAGCACTTGAGGAAGAAAATATAAAATTTGATTATATAGCGGGTACATCTTCTGGAAGTATAGTAGCCTGTTTATATTCTGTAGGATATAATTCAGATGAAATTTATGAAATATTTAAAAAATATATAAATAAAATTAATTACTTCGAAATAAAAAATGTAATCAAATTAATATTTGGAATTTTAATAAAAAGAAAAATAATAATTACAGGATTAAATAGTGGTAAAAAAATAGAAAAATTAATTAATAAAGAATGTGCAAAAAAAGAAATAAATAATATTAATCAAATAAATAAAAATTTATTAATTCCATGTGTAAATTTAAAAACAGGAGATGTATATATTTTTTCATCAATAAAAAATAGAAATAGAAAAGAATATTCAGATAATATTATTTATAAAAATAATATTAATATAGGAAAAGCTGTTAGAGCTAGTTGTAGTTATCCAGGAGTTTTTTCACCTTGCATAATTGAAGATAATTATATGGTAGATGGGGGAATAAGAGAAAATGTACCATGGAAAGAATTAAAAGAATGTGGTGCACAAAAAGTAATTTCCATTGTTTTTCAAAACGAAATAAAAGAAAAAAATAAAATAGATATGTTTGATGTAATAAGTGGTTCAATGGAATTATTATGTAGGGAATTATCAAATTATGAATTAAATGGAGCAGATTATTTACTAAAAATAAAAACAAAAAATATTCAATTATTAGACAAAACAAAATTAGATTATTTATATAATTTAGGATATATAGAAACAAAAGGAAAAATTAGAGAAATAAAAGAATTAATTAAATAAAAAATAAATAGAATAATAAATAAAATAAAAATGGATTAAATAATAAATGAAAAATAATAAATCAATAAAAGTGAATAGATATAAAATAAATAATTATAAAAAAATAAAAAACATTGATAAAAAATTAATCAATGTTTTTTACTTTTTATAAAAACAACATATTATTATTTTATTATTTTTTCATTTTTATTAGTTTTATCTGTAACATTTTCTTTTTTTATTGCAATTTTTGAATTTTGTTTATTTTTTATATTATCTTTTGCTACAGTCATTAATAATTTAATTCTATTTGTTTGATTTGCTTCACTAGCACCTGGGTCATAATCTATAGGTGAGATATTTGCTTCAGGGTATTTGTTTCTAATAGTTTTTATAACACCCTTTCCTACAACATGGTTTGGAAGACAAGCAAATGGTTGAACACAAACTATATTCGTAATGCCATGTTCCATATATTCAATCATTTCAGCTGTTAAAAACCAACCTTCACCAGTTTGATTTCCTATAGATAAAACATCTTTAACTTGTTCTTCTAAATGCCATATATCACAAGGTTGCATATATCCTTTTTTAGAACTAGCTAATGCTAATCTCATATCTTTTTCTAAAATATCAATTAATTTAATTGCTGTTTTAAATACTTTTGCTTTAAATTTATCTGTTTTTATTAATTGATTAAATGTAATTTTATGTGTTGCAATAAATTTTATAAATCCCATAAAATCAGGTAATATTACTTCTGCACCTTCTTCTTCTAATTTGTTTGCAACAAAATTATTTCCAAAAGGATGATATTTAATTAATACTTCTCCGACAATTCCTACTTTAGGTTTTTCTACAGAAGTATCTAATTCTATTTTTTCAAAGTCGTTTACAATATCATAAATACTTTGTTTAAATTCTTTCATAGTAGATTTTTCTACCATTTTTTTGCATTTATCCATCCATGTGTTAAATAATTTTTCTGTTTCACCTTTATTTACTTCATATGCTCTATTTTTTGTAAGCATTTTTTGAAGTAAATCTGCATAAATAACACATTTTAATAATCTTTCAATCAAAGGAATTGTTATTTTAAAGCCTGGCATTTTTTCCATACCAACAACATTGAATGATATAACAGGAACTTTTTCAAAACCAGCATCTTTTAATGCTTTACGAATAAATCCTATATAGTTTGTTGCTCTACATCCGCCACCTGTTTGTGACATTATTAAAGCAGTTCTATCTAAATCATATTTTCCAGATTGAAGAGCTTCTATCATTTGACCGGTTGTTAAAATTGAAGGATAACAAGCATCATTATTTACGTATTTTAAACCTGTTTCTACAGTATGATCTGTACAATTTCTTAAAAGTTCTACTTTATAACCGCAAGAACGTACAGCAGATTCAATTAATTCAAAATGAATTGGTGCCATTTGTGGAATTAATATTGTGTAATCTTTTTTCATATCTTTTGTGAATATTACTTTATTACATTCATAATTTCCATTTGAAACTTCTTTTTGTAATGTTTCACGTTTTTTCATACTAGCTAAAAGTGAACGAATACGAATACGTACAGCACCTAAATTATTAATTTCATCTATTTTAATTAAAGTATACATTTTATTATAGCTTGATAAAATTTCTTCAACTTGATCTGTTGTAACAGCATCTACACCGCAACCAAATGAATTTAATTGTACTAATTCTAAATTATCTTGTTTTCCAACAAAATCTGCTGCAGCATATAATCTTGCATGATATACCCATTGATCTACAACTCTTAAAGGACGTTTTGCTTCTGCTAAATGTGAAACACTATCTTCTGTTAAGACACATAGTCCTAAAGAAGTAATTAAAGTATCAATTCCATGGTTTATTTCAGGGTCTGTATGATAAGGTCTTCCTGCTAATACAATACCATGTAATTTATTTTCATTAATATATTTTAATGTTTCTTCACCTTTTTTACGTATGTCATTTTTGTAATTCTGATATTCTTCTTCAGCTTTTTGGGCTGCTTGTAATAACTCTTTTTTAGTAAAATTATATTCTTTAAATTCAGGTAAATCCATTATAGTTTCAGCTAAAGTTTTTGCTTCAAAAGGTAAAAATGGATTTAAGAATTTAATATTTTTATCTTTTAATTCTTCTACATTATTTTTTAATACTTCAGAATATGAAATTACTATAGGACAATTATAATGATTATCTGCTTTTTCATATTCTTTTCTAGAATAAGGTACACAAGGGTAAAAAATTGTATTAATTCCTTGTTTTATTAAACTTACAATATGACCATGTGAAAGTTTAGCAGGGAAACATACAGATTCAGAAGGCATAGATTCCATACCTTTTTCGTATGTTTTTCTATTACTCTTTTCTGAAAGTATTACCCTAAATCCTAAATTTGTAAGGAAAGTAAACCAAAATGGATAATCTTCATACATATTTAAAACTCTAGGGATACCTATTGTTCCACGTGTTGCTTTTTTTTCTGGTAAAGGTTCATAACCAAATAATCTTTCATATTTATATTTCATTACATTTGGTAAATCTTTTTTCTCTGAAAGGTTTCCGGCACCTTTTTCACAACGATTTCCAGAAATATATTTTGAACCATTGCTAAATCTATTTATTGTAAGTAAACAATGATTTTCACATCCATTGCAACGTACATGTGAAGTTGTTATTTCTAGTTTATCTAAATCTTCTAAACCTAAAATAGTTGAGTGATATTCCATATCTAAATTTGCTTCATATTGTTCTTTAGAAAGAAGTGCTGCTCCATAAGCGCCCATTAAACCTGCAATATCTGGTCTTACAACATTTCTTCCAACTATTAATTCAAAAGCACGAAGCACAGCATCATTATAGAATGTTCCACCCTGAACAACTATGTGTGCGCCAAGTGTTTTAACATCTCTAACTTTCATAACTTTTTGAATAGCATTTTTTATAACTGAATAAGAAAGTCCAGCAGAAATATCTCCAACACTATATCCTTCTTTTTGTGCTTGTTTAATTTTAGAATTCATAAATACTGTACAACGAGAACCTAAGTCTACGGGTCTTCTTGCTTCTAGTGCACTTTCAACAAATTCTTCAATAGAAAGATTTAAGCTTTTGGCAAATGTTTCTATAAAAGAACCACATCCAGAAGAACAAGCTTCATTAAGCATAATATTATCTATAGCACCATTTTTCATTTTTATATATTTCATGTCTTGACCGCCAATGTCAACTATACTAGTTACATTTGGCATAAACTCTTTTGCAGCTGTATAATGAGCTATTGTTTCTATTTCATTTAAATCTACATTTAAAGCAGTTTGTATTAGTTTTTCACCATAACCTGTAACGCCACTATATCTAATAGTGCAAGTTTCAGGCAATTCAGTATATAGTTTTTTTAGCATTTTTATAACACTTTGAAGAGGATTTCCTTCATTACTTCCATATAAAGAATATAATAAAGTTCCTTCATTATCTATTACTACCAATTTTGTAGTAGTAGAACCTGCATCAATTCCTATAAAAACATCTCCACTAAAATCTTTTAGATTAGCTTTTTTTACTTTATCTTTTTCATGTCTTGTTTTAAATTCTTCATATTCAACATCTGTTTTAAATAAAGGAGCTAGAGGATTTGTAGTATCATCATGTGAATTTCTTAATACTTCTATTTTACTTTTTAATTTTTCATTAGAAATAGGTTTTGTATTTAAAGAATCTAAAGCTGCTCCTTTTGCAACTAGTAGATGAGCCTCTTCTGGAACAACAACGTGATTATCATCTAAATGTAAAGTTTCAATAAATCTATTTCTAAGTTCAGATAAATAATTTAAAGGACCACCTAAAAATGCTACTGTTCCACGTATTGGTCTACCACAGGCTAAACCACTTATTGTTTGATTTACAACTGCTTGAAAAATAGAAACAGCAATATCTTCTTTTGCAGCGCCTTCATTAAGTAATGGTTGTATATCAGTTTTTGCAAATACACCACAACGAGAAGCTATAGGGTAAATCATTTTATAATTTTTAGCAAGTTCATTTAAACCAGCTGTATCTGTATTTAAAAGTGAAGCCATTTGGTCTATAAATGCTCCCGTACCACCTGCACAAGTACCATTCATACGTTGTTCTATTGATTTATCAAAATATATAATTTTTGCATCTTCTCCACCAAGTTCTATTACAACATCTGTCTGTGGAATATATTTTTCAACAGCTCTTTTACAAGAAACAACTTCTTGAATAAATGGCAAGTCTAAAAATTTAGCAGCAGACATTGCACCAGAGCCAGTTAAGGCAACTGTAAATAGACAATCTTTATATGTATTTATTAAATCATCTAGAACGTTACAAACAGTATTTTTTGTGTCCGAAAAATGTCTTTGATAATTTCTATATATGATATTTAAGTCTTCATCCATTACGACGATTTTTACTGTTGTAGACCCAACGTCTAATCCAACATGTAATAATTTGTTCATTTTTTTCTCCCTCTGTTTTACTTTAAAACTATATAAAATTCAACACTAATTTTATACGGAAATCGCTATTTTGTCAAACATTTTAACAGAAAATTCACAAAGGAAAAATGTGGAAAAATAAAAGCTTAAAAAGAAAAAATTAATAAAATTTATAATAAAAATAAAAAATTCACTATAGCAAATTTTTATATAAATATATTTTTAAAATTAAGTAATAAAAAATAATTTGTTGTTCTAAAATAAACTTGTCTAACATAAAAATTAAAAAAAGAAAAAAGGAGAAAATAAAATGTTAGATTGGAAAAGAATTATAATTATTTTAGTTTTTATTATTTTAATTATTGGAATTATAACAGGAGTATATTTTATAGTAAAAAATAAAAATACAGAAAAAGAAATGACAGAATATACTCCACAAGAAGAAATATCAGAAGAACAAATGAGACAAACAATGGTATCACTATATTTTAAAAATGATAATGGGTTAATTCCAGAAGCAAGATTAATAGATGTAAAAGAATTAATAAATAATCCATACGAAAAAATATTAAATATGTTAATAGATGGTCCTAAAAACGAGAATTTGAAAAAAACAATTCCAGAAGGAACAAAAATTAATAAAATAGAAAAAGAAGGAGAAAATTTAATTATCGATTTTTCATCAGAATTTATAGAAAAACACATAGGAGGAGAACTAGAAGAAAAATTAACAATTCAAGCTATTGTAAAAACCGTAACAGAATTAACAGAAATTAATGGAATAAAAATAAAAATAAATGGTGAAGATAATAAAGAATTTACGGACGGAAAAATAAAATTTAATAAAATATTTAATAGAGATTTTTAAATAAAAAGAATAAGAATTAATTTTAATAAATTAATTCTTATTTTTTATATTATAGGAAACTTCTATTTTTATATAAAAAAGAATAAAAAAATAAA
>USDF01000057.1 GCA_900553405.1 uncultured Clostridium sp.
ATTGGTATTTCCTATTTTTTTATTTTATTGTGACATATCTATTGTAAACCTATATTATTATTATTTTATATTAAATTTGTATAAAAAAATAAAAGCAACTTTTTTTATTTAGTTACTTTTATTTTCTATTTTATACAAACCCCAAAAATTTACTTTCCTATAAACATTTGAACATAAATTTTACCATATTTAGAGCCATTAACTACGCCTATTCCAGTATAATTAAAACTACTATTTAATATATTGGCTTTATGACCTGAAGAATTCATCCATGCTGTTACTGCTGCTGAATTACTTGAATTTCTTGCTATATTTTCTCCTGCTGTTTTATATGATACTTTAAAACTATTTAACATATCAAATGGTGAACCATATGTTGGTGATGTGTGTGAAAAATAATTGTTATTTACCATATCTTTTGCCTTAATTCTAGCAACATTTTGGACTTCTGAGTCAATTTTTAAAGCTGAAAGTCCATTTTTTGTTCTTTGTTCATTTATTAAATTAAATACTTCTAATTCATCTGCAGTTAGTCCTGATGTATTTGTTGTATTACCACTTCCACCTGTTGAGCTTCCAGTTGAGCCACCACTAGTTGTACTTCCTCCACTATTTTGATAAACTGCTTTTATATATTGTTTACTTACTGCTCCTACATAGTCTCCTTCCACTTGTACAATGTACCAATTTCCAACTCCTGCAAAAACTCGTATATATTCATTTTTATTAACTCTTGCAACGACTGGATAATTAGTTCCGTGGTCCGCTTCTAACATTTAAAGTACTCGCTGTAACTATTCCAGTAGAAAAATCTAATTTATAGTAATGTTGCATTCCAAATGAACTTGTAACTTTTGTAATTGTAAAAGTAAAAACAAATAATAACAATATTTTTAAAATTGTACTTTTCTTTATTTTAACAATCTTCATTAAAACCTCCTAAACATTTTTATTTAATTTTATTATGCTTAGAATGTCCTTTATTACTATAAATAAGTAAAAACCACAGCAAATTTACTGTGGCTTTGTTTTGATAGTTAAATTTTTAGGTCCTCCCCTAAAATTAAAAAATTACTCTAAATCATGTCTTGATAATATTTGTGCTGGTGTTTTTCTTAATACTCTAAACAATGGCAATAATCCTACTATAATGTTAAATGCATATATTAGCAATATACTTAATCCTATTACTTGGAAGTTTATTATAAACATTTTTGATAATTGCCTTATTTGAATTAGACAATTTAGTATATAACTCATAAATATTATTCCTAGCATACTAACAGAGGTTGTTATTGCTATAGTTTCTCCTACAAACATTTTGTAAATGTCACTTTTCTTTACTCCTATTGCTCTTAAAATACCAACTTCTTTTATTCTAGATAAGAATGATGATCTCATCATTAAATATATTTCTACTAATGATATAGCAAGTATTATTCCTGCAAATATAATTGCACTTTTCCTTGAAGAACTTTGTTCTTTTAAATATGCTTTTTTATCATTTTCATAAGTGTTTTCTACAAATAAATTGTATTTTTCATCAAACTCACTAGTTACTTTTGCTCCATCTTTTGGATAGATAACAAGATTTTGGCTTTCACTTATTAATTTATATTTAGCTGTATTTTCATTTACTAAATAGCTATTGTCGTTTGTTTCTGAATCATAATATCCTACAACTGTAAGTTCTGTATCATTTACTGTTGTTTTTATTTTCTTATTTAATTTCATGTTGCTTTGGTTACTTATATTTACAATTACTTCATAATCATTCTCTGGTAATCTTCCCTTTTTTAAAGTAATTGTGTTTAATTTTAGTTCATAATTTATAATATTTTCTTGTGATTTTTCTTGTTCACTAGTATCTATTACTATTCCTGCCATACTTTCAGTTTGGTTTGTGTTGCATAATATATTGTTAAAAACAGATTCATTTGTATAAATAGATGGACTTTTTAAATCTACTATTCCTACTATTTCGAATTTTTCCATGTTTGGAATTGATACCTTTTTGCCTAATAATTGACTGGCATTTTTTATTCCAGCATGTGATATTCCGTTATTTGAATTTAACATTTTATCAACAGTCATTCTATCTATTACTATTTCATATTCATTTTGTGGAAGTCTTCCTTCTACAATATCACTTTGATTTAGCATATTTATTGTTGAAAGTGAACCTGCAAGTTCTCCATCTAATTTACTTGTCTGGTAGTAGTCGTCAAATTTTATTGCAAATGAAACTTTACTATCTCCTGGTAAAATATAGTTTATATTTTCATTTTGTTCATATTCTAAAAATTGGTCTACATTTAATCGTGGAAGTTTCACTTCTAAATAATTTTTGTTTCTACTAATAAAATCTTCATCTTTTGTATTTAATGTTCCTGCTATATTACTAATTGCATATAGAACAAACATTGCAGATACGAAAAATCCTATTAATAAAATTTTCTTTAGTACTGAATAGTTTAGTATTTTTTTGAATCCATTTATTATTGATCTTGGAATGCTATAAATAGAACTATATCTTGTTTTTATGTTTTTGTCTGTTATTTCATCTAGATTATAATTATATTGTTCAAATATTGTTTTATCTATTTTTTTGTAGTGATCATCTACTAATTCTACAATTGAATTTTCATCTATAACTTCTACTTTTTTATCATTTGATTTAATATATATGTTTCCGTTTTTTATTACAATTTGTAGATTTAAAGAATCTTCGTTTTCTTTATATATATCTAAATTTACGTTGTCTTGTTTAATGTTTTCAATTTTTTCAAAATCCTTTAAATATATTTTATTATCTAATCTATAATCTAAATCTTTTTCTTCTGTGTTTTCATAGTCTTTTTCTACTTTTCCGTCTACTATTTCTATTATTCTTGAAGCATAAAATTTAGCAAGTTCAACCTCATGTGTTACTAATATGACTAGCTTATCTTTTGAAATTGCTTTTATTATATTCATTATTTCTAATGAGTTTTTGCTGTCTAAGTTCCCTGTTGGCTCATCTGCTATAATGATATTTGGATTTTTTACTATTGCTCTTGCTATACCAACTCTTTGTCTTTCTCCTCCTGAAAGCATACTTGCAAGTCTATTTCTATAACGATACATATCTACGCTCTCTAGCACATAGTCTACTCTCTTCTTTATTTCTTTTTTATCTTTTATTCCTATCATTTTTAGAACAATTGCAATGTTTTCGAAAACTGTCATATTATCTAGCAATTTGTAATCTTGAAATATATAACCTATATTTAAGTTTCTTATTTTATCAACTTTATAGCTTGACCTTCTAGTTATTTTTTGACCATTAACATAGATTTTTCCTTTATTTATTTTATCTAATCCGCCTATACTATTTAAAAGTGTAGTCTTTCCGCTTCCAGAATGTCCAAGTAAGGCAACTAGCCCTGTTTTTCCAAACTCAAGTGTTGTGTTATTTATAACATGAATTTGGTTTCTCTTTCCTTTATTAAAATATTTATTTGCTTTTTCTATTTTTATCATTGCCTTACACCTCCTCATTATATGTCTTTATTGCTGATTTTTTGAAGATTTTTCTTGAAACTCTTCTTGAAATTAGTACAGACATTATAATTAAAATAGTGTACATAACAATGTATTCTCTTAAGCTTAAGAATTTTATTAAATCTTGTACAAATGCTACATTTATAATTTTGTATTGGTTAAGTAATATGAATACTATACAAGTTAAATATGCCAAACTTGAGTTTATAAATAGTTCTATATCTAATATCTTTTTAACATTTCTTGTAGTTGCTCCAAGCATTCTTAATGTAGTAAAGTATACATTTCTAGATTTTAATATAATTCTTATAATAAAGTAAGAAATAAAGAATAGTGCAAAAATTAATATACTTGTTATTACTACTTTAAATATTTTTATAACTTGTAGCATTTCTTGTCCTTCAAGTATTTTGAATTCTTTTATAGGTCTTCCTATTATTCCTATTTCATTCAAACTATTTATTGTCTCTTGTATCTTTTCATCATCAGAGTCTTTTACGAAAATTGATGATTGATAAGGTTCTTTATTAAATAAGCTTATGTATTCATCTTCATTTACAAATACAGCTCCTTTATATTGGTCATATTCTTTATATCCTGTTAATCTTGTAAATGAGTTTTTAGTATATGTATTAGATACTTTTAAATTTAGTTCATCATTATAGTAAATGTTTTCTACTTCTATTTTTAAGTCTTTTCCTCTTGCTCTGTTATTTGAGCATAAATAATTTACATCATCACTCACTACAGCATTTCCTGCTTCTACTCTAGCACTTGGTATAATTTTAAAGTATGGATTCCATTGTTCAGATTTATAATATTTTCCTTCAAATAGAGTTTTTATAGTGCTATAATTTTGATTTGTGCTTTTTCTTAAATCATCTAATACTACATTGCTCACATAAAATGTCGTATCTGTTCCATAATAAAACATATCATTTTGTTTAAATGCTTCTATTCCGACTATTCTTAGTTTAAAGTCTTTTTCTCCATTTCCATAATTGTCTCTTATTGTGAAATCTTTTTCTAATATATCTTCTCCGCCATCTTTTACGTAATAATAACTATCTGGAACTCTTATAATAATTTCATAGTCCTCTTCTGGCATTCTTCCTGCTGTTAACGTTCCTTTATATTGCTCATAGTTAGTTACTTCTCCATAAAAATATATATCATCACATTGCATATTTATTGTAGTGTCTAAAAGTAAATCGTCCTTTTCTATGTAGTCTACATTTTCTATGTTTTTCATTTTTTCGTAGTCTTCTTGTGTAAAATATGTATTATCAGCCTTTTTTAAGATTATTCTATTTTCTGATAAATCTCTAAAATAGTAATTATAACCCGCTCTTTGTGCTTCATATTCTGTTTCTCTAAAACTTGCATATTCACTAAGCAATGCTGCTGTTATAAATAAAAATACGGCAAATAAAAGTAGGAATTTAGGAAGTATATTAAATGTATTTCTTATACCTAGTCTTAATTTATTTCCAATAGTTATTTTTGTGTATTTGCTCTCTTCAACCTTGCTTGGTTCTTCAATATGTTTTATTTCTTTATTTTCTATAATTTTACCATCATGCATTTTTATAATTCTTGTAGCATAATCTTGTATTTGTTCTATGTTGTGAGTTACAACTATTACAAGTCTATCCTTTGCTACTTTTTTAAGTAGTTCTATTACATCTTTTGCTGAATTTGCATCTAGATTTCCTGTTGGCTCATCTGCAACAATTATTGGAGTTTCTTTTACCATTGCTCTTGCTATTGCTACTCTTTGCTTTTGACCACCAGATAATTTAGAAACTTTTGTATTTTTAAATTCAGTAAGCCCAACTTTTTCTATCATATCTAATACTTTTTGCTTTACTTGTTTCTTTTTATAACCATTTAATAAAAGTACCAATTCTACGTTTTGATATACTGTATAACTATTTATTAAATTAAAACTTTGAAAAATATTTGCTATATATTTTCTTCTGTAGTCTTCAAAATCTTTTTCTGTATAATGGCTAGTCTCTTTGCCATTTATATACATTTCGCCTTCTTCATAACTATCTAAACCTGAAAGTACATTTAAAAGAGTACTTTTACCACTTCCAGATTCTCCAGTAATAGCAACAAATTCGCCTATTTTTAATTCTAGATTTATTTTTGTAAAACCTGTTGAAATCATACCCTTGTTATAATAAAACTTTGATACATCTTTTAATTTTAACATATCTTCCTCCTTTGTTTTCTTACATTTCCTTTATATTTTCTTTTCCATTATGACGTTTTATTTCAGTAAAAAGCTTCTTTCTGATAATTTCTTAACAATCTTTGCCATTAATATAACATAAAAGCTAAAAGTTTTCTACACTTTTAGCTTTTTTATTCTAATATTTTTAATTTTTTATGTTCCAAAAGGGACAGATTAACCATTGGGGACGTTTCCAAAAGGTAACTTTAATATAAAAAATACTCCAAAAAGAGCAGATTAATCAAAAGGATTTTTTAGTCGTTCGAGCTGAAAGCGAGTTACGAATAAAATATGCAGAGGCAACGTTCCCAATGGTACCTAATGGTATTATTTTATATAAAGTGTTGGGTCTAAATTTGCATCATTTTTTTGTATTTCGAAATGTAGATGTGATGAATCTGCAATTTCAAATGTAGCCGTATTTCCAACTGTTCCTAATGTTTGACCTTTCTTTACATTTTCTCCTTCACTTACAAATTCAGCTGTTAGCAAGTTTGAGTATATTGTTTCAAATCCATTTACATGCTCTACTACAACTGTAATTCCATATCTAGGATCATTTTTTATAGATTTTACTGTACCTTCTGCTGAAGCTTTTACAACTGTTGCTTTGTCTGCTTTAATATCCACTCCCATATGTGTTACCCATTCTTTAAGTGTGTTTGAGTATATTAATGTATCTTTTGCAAACTCTACTGAAATTTCTCCTTCTACTGGTTTTATAAAAGTAGGATCTGGCACTTTTTCTTCTTTTTTAACCTCTGGTTGTTTTACTACATTCTCTTGAGTTTCATTTGCTTTAATTGTATTTTCTTTTGTTTCTTTTTCCATATTTGAGGTGTTAATTGCTATTTTATTTACTTCTACATTCTTCTGTTCTCCATTTGTTTGCTCGTTTTCCCCTTTAATCTCATTTACACTTTTACCTATACTTGAACTCGCTTGTGATGAGCTTTGTTCATTAATGTTCATTAATTCTGTAATACTGCTTTTATTAGCCTTAGCCATTTCTATATTTTTATCTAGAAAATTGTTATATATTAAAAAAGTGATAATAAATGCAACTACTGCAATAATTAAAACTGAAAGAGAAATTATAACTATTTTTTTTGTCTCCTTCTCTTCGTTAAAAAATTGTCTCCTATTTCTTCTTCTCATGTGTATTCCTCCTTAATTTATTTTTCTTTAGTTACATTCTTTCCCTTTTTTTAACATTTATACAAGCTGATTACTTTTAAATGTTAGATTTTTCTAATTTATAGTTATCCTTTTTATTTTTAACCTTACTAGCTGTTCTATATATTAGAAATTTCTACTCCTGTATAAAAATGTTTTATTATTTCTTCGTAGTTCTTTCCTTCCTTTGCCATACTATCTGCACCTGTTTGACTCATGCCTACCCCATGACCATAGCCTAGCACTGAAAAATAAATATTATTGCCCTGTACTTCTATATTAAAGTTAGCTGACTTTAATCCCATAAGTGTTCTTATTTCTACTCCTGAAAATTCTTTATTTCCTATTTTTATCTTTTTAACTCTGTTTCCATCTGTGTACTCTAAAACAGAAATACAATTTTCGTTACTAAAGTCTATTTCAAAATCTGAATATTTTTCTTTTATTTTATTTATGAATTCTTGCTTAGTTATAGTTACCTCTGATTTATATTGTGAATATGCATCTTCTCCCGCGGTTGAAACAGATTGTAAATATGGGTATCCGCTTCCTCCCCAAACATTTAAAGTTGTTTCTGTTT
Source organism: uncultured Clostridium sp. (assembly GCA_900553405.1). Lineage (GTDB taxonomy): Bacteria > Bacillota > Clostridia > TANB77 > CAG-508 > UMGS1663. The sequence goes on from USDF01000057.1 coordinate 7,542, forward strand.
TTCCACCACTATTTGAATGGAAAAATGCATTTATTGGCTTTCCTTCATAAGTAATATATTTTCCTTTTGTACCTTCTACCGCTTCTACAATTTTGTTCCAGTTAGTATCTCTTGAATTTTCTTCCCATTTAGCTAATCTATCTTCCTTAGAAATCCATGCTTGACAACAGCTTGAGTTGTCACAGATATTTGCTTCTCCATGTTTTCCTTCATTATTTTCTATTTTGTATATTGTATATGTTCTAGCAACAACAGCTTGTGCTTTTAAAGCTTCTGTTTCAAAGCTTGCTGGCATTTCTGCAGATACTACCCCATACAAGTACTCATCTAATCCTATTTCTTCTATTTGTTCTGTTTTTGTATGGAATAGCTTTATAGTATTATATTTATTATAATCATACTCTTTAGGTGTTTCTTCTTTAGTAATAGCACTTTGGTTTGTTTCATTTTCATATGTGTTAGTATTAACCTGTTTTTCCTCTCTTTTAGTAAGTAATATAGGAATTAAAAAGCATATTAATACAAATATGAAAATATAACCTAAAATCTTTTTCAATTTTGATTTTCCCCCTAATATTTTTTATATTCTAGGAAAGTTATCATAGTATGATAACTTTCTGTAGAAGATA
>USDF01000058.1 GCA_900553405.1 uncultured Clostridium sp.
CTCTCTCACCATCTGAATAAGCTATTTCTTCTACTACTTTTACTTTTCCTGTAAAGAAATCGAAGTCTGTTTTTACATATGTAAATCCATTTATTCTTGAAATTACTTGTGCTGCATCTTTTCCTAAACCATTTAATATAACTCTTAATGGTTCTTTTCTAACTTTGTTTGCAGATTTTGCAATACCAATTGCACCTTCTGCTGCTGCAAAGCTTTCGTGTCCTGCTAAGAATGCAAAACATTTTGTTTCTTCGCTTAAAAGCATTGATGCTAAGTTTCCATGTCCTAAACCTACTTTTCTATCATCTGCAACTGATCCTGGTATACAAAACGCTTGTAAACCTTCTCCTATTGCTTTTGCTGCTTCATGAGCTTTTGTGCAACCTTTTTTTATTGCTATTGCTGCACCTAATGTATATGCCCAACAAGCATTTTCAAAACATATTGTTTGAACTCCTCTTGTTATTTCGTATGGATTAAATCCTTTGTCTGTACATATTTTTAATGCATCGTCAAAATCTTTTATTCCGTATTTTTCCATTACTGGTTTAATTTGATCTATTCTTCTTTCATAACTTTCAAATAATGCCATTTTTATTACCTCCTAAATTTTTCTTACTCTTCACGTGGATCTATTTTCTTAACAGCTTCATCAAATCTTCCATATGTTCCTGAAGCTTTTTCAATTGCTTCATTTGCATCTATTCCTGATTTTATGAAATCCATCATTTTTCCCATATTTACATATTTGTATCCAATTATTTGGTCGTCTTTGTCTAAACCAATTTCTACTATGTAACCTTCAGCAAGTTCTAGGTATCTTGGTCCTTTTGAAAGTGTTGAATATATTGTTCCTATTTGGCTTCTATGTCCTTTACCTAAGTCTTCCATTCCTGCTCCTATTGGAAGTCCGTTTTCAGAAAAAGCAGATTGTGTTCTACCATATACTATTTGTAAAAATAGTTCTCTCATTGCAGTATTTATAGCGTCACATACTAAGTCTGTATTTAATGCTTCTAATATTGTTTTTCCTACTAATATTTCACCTGCCATTGCAGCTGAATGTGTCATACCTGAACATCCTACTGTTTCTACTAATGCTTCTTGTATAACTCCTTCTTTTACGTTTAATGTTAGTTTACAAGCTCCTTGTTGAGGTGCACACCAACCAATACCATGTGTTAAACCAGAAATATCTTTTATTTCTTTTGCTTGAACCCATTTTCCTTCTTCTGGAATTGGTGCTGGTCCATGGTCTACTCCTTTTGCAACTTTGCACATATCTTCTACTTCTTTTGAATAAATCATATTTATTTCTCCTTTCAATCAACTTGTCTTGCTTTCATTACGCAATTCATACTCTATATATAATATATTTGTATTGAAGACTTTATTATTATATAACTACAAATTAAAACTTTCAAGTATTTTGTCAGTTTTTGTAGATATTTTGAAACATTGACTCCAAAAGGGACAGATTAACCAAAAAGAAACGTCCCCAATGGTAATTAAAAATTTAATATTTGGCTTTTTATTTTTGGTTTTTCTTCATTTCTTTCTATATTTTTTGTTTCAAGTACTTCTTCTATTTTTCTATTTTCTTTATTATTTGCCTCTTTTTGCCTTTTATATAATTCATATTTATCTAGCTTTTTATGTCTTGTTTCAAAGTCTAATTCTTTATCTTTCTTTTTAATAGTCGTTCCAATTTTAGCTTTGTTATCATCTAATTCACTATTATCATTTTCATTATCATTACTTGAGTTATATTCTTCTCTGTTGTATTCTATAATATTGTGTACTTTAAAGTTATACATTCCTTCTGAATATGTTCCTACTTCTTTGTTTAAAAGTTTTTCTTCTATCAAATAGTTTTCTAACATTTTTCTATCTTTTTTAGAAAGTCTTTCTATTGGAAAATCTAAATACTTATAGTTCCAAATTATGTGTCTTTCTTCGTTTGTATATTTACTCATATTTAAATCTTCATAATCGTATTCTATGTTAAATTTTAAATTTGCAATTGATATTGTTAGATTAGACCATAATTTTAGTCCTTCTTTTTCGAATTCTCTTCTTAATTCTTTAATTGTGTCGTATAATTTATTTGTTAAAGTGTTATAAGCTTCTTCTTCTATATTATATATATATGGTATTTCATATACATTTATGGGATTTCTTTTTAATATTCCTTTAGGAAAATAGTAAAAAAACATTTCTCCTGTTTGTATATTGTTTGCTTTTTCAACTATAGAAGCATATAAATAAATTTTATCCCATTTTTCTGGTATCATATAAAATAGCTGTGTTTGTATTTTTGCATATATACTTTTTATTCTTGGTGTATTTTTCATAATACCCTTCCCCTATTACATTTTCTCTATATATAGTTTATCTCTCAAAACATTATTTTTTATAATATTCTGAGAGATATTTCTACTATTTGTCTATATTATTTTATTATTAAGCTTTCTCCTGTCATTTCTGCTGGCTTTTCTAAATTCATTATATCAAGCATTGTTGGTGCTAAATCTGCAAGTCTTCCTTCTCTTAATTTAGCATTTTCCATTCCAACTAATATTAATGGAACTGGATTTGTTGTATGTGCAGTATGTGGTTCTCCTGTTTTATAATCTATCATTTGTTCTGCATTTCCGTGATCTGCTGTTATTAATAAAACTCCATCTTGATTGTTTACTGCTTCTACTACTCTTCCAACACATTCATCTATTGTTTCAATAGCTTTTATTGCTGCTTCTAATACTCCTGTATGACCTACCATGTCTGGGTTAGCATAGTTTAGAATTATACAATCATATTTTTTTGAATTAATTGCTTCTACAACTTTATCTGTTACTTCATATGCACTCATTTCTGGTTTTAAGTCATATGTTTCTACTTTTGGAGATGGCACTAAAATTCTATCTTCTCCTGGATATTGTTTTTCTTCTCCACCATTAAAGAAAAATGTAACATGCGCATATTTTTCTGTTTCAGCAATTCTTAATTGTGTTAATCCATGTTTTGAGATATATTCTCCAAATGTATTTTTTAATTCTTCTTTTTTGAATGCTATATGAACATTTGGCATTGTTTCATCATAACTTGTCATACATACATAGTATAAGTCTAAATCTTTTTCTACTTCAAATTCATTAAATTCTTTATCTACTAATGTTCTAGTAATTTCTCTTGCTCTATCTGGTCTATAGTTAAAGAAAATAACACTATCATGTTTTCCAATTGTAGCAACTGGTGTTTCTCCATTTACTATTACTGTTGGTTCTATAAATTCATCAAATATTTCTTTTTGGTAAGAACTTTCAATTGCCCCAATTGCAGATGTTGCTTTTTCTCCTTCTCCTCTTACTAATGCATTGTATGCTTTTTCAACTCTTTGCCATCTTTTATCTCTATCCATTGCATAGAATCTTCCTGTAATTGTTGCTATTTTTCCTACGCCTTTTTCTTTCATTTTTTCTTCTAACTCAGATATAAAAGATTCTCCTGAAGATGGTGCTGTGTCTCTTCCATCCATAAAACAATGTACATAAACATCTTCAAAATCTCTTCTTTTTGCAAGTTCTAGTAGTCCAAATAAATGACGTATATGGCTGTGTACACCACCATTAGATAGTAGTCCCATTATGTGTAATTTTGAATTATATTTTTTACAATTTTCAATAGCTGCTATAAATTCTTCGTTTGTAAAGAAGTCTCCATCTTCTATTGATTTTGTAATTCTTGTTAATTCTTGATATACAATTCTTCCTGCTCCTATATTTGTATGTCCTACTTCTGAATTTCCCATTTGTCCTTCTGGAAGTCCTACATCTAATCCACTTGTGTGAATATCTGTAGTTGGGCATGTTTTCATTAATTTATCTATATTTGGTGTATTTGCTAGTTTAACTGCATTTGCCTTTTCTTCTTTATTTTCTCCGAATCCATCTAATATCATTAACATTGTTAATTTATCTTTCATTTTGTATTACCTCTTTCTTTCTCCATTTTTTCTTTTACATCTTTTGTTCATTTCATGTTTTATGTTTTTTCTTTTGTTTAAGAGATATGTTTTATATATTTTTTATAATTTCATTAAATTCATCTACTTTTAAGCTTGCTCCACCAACTAAAGCTCCATCTATATCTGATGTTTCAAATAGTTCCTTGGAATTATTTTTATTTACGCTTCCTCCGTATAATATACTTACATTATTTGCTACTTCTTTATTATAAAGTAATTCTATTTCTTTTCTTATTAGTTTTATCATATTATTAGCATCATCTTTTGTCGCTACTTTTCCTGTTCCTATAGCCCAAATTGGTTCGTATGCAATTACTATTTTTTCTGCCTGTTCTTTTGTTATTCCTTCTAATGCTCCATTTACTTGTTGTTTAATTACTTCTTCCTCTAATCCTAATTCTCTTTGTTTCATTGTTTCACCTACGCAAAGAATTGGATTTAGTTCATGTTTTAATGCTGATTTTATTTTTTTATTAACAGTTTCGTCCGTTTCTGCAAAATATTGTCTTCTTTCTGAATGACCAATTATAACATATTCTACATTTATACATTTAAGCATATTAGGTGCTATTTCACCTGTGTATGCACCAGATTCTTCCCAATGCATATTTTGTGCACCTATTTTAATGTTTGTATTTTGTGCTGTAAGTAAGCTATAAAATAAATCTGTATATGGAACACATAATATTATTTCGCATTTTGCACTTTTGGCATATGGTTCTAATTCATTAATAAAACTCATTGCTTCATTTGGAAGCATATTCATTTTCCAGTTTCCTGCAACTATTTTTCTTCGCATTCTAACTCTCCTTTTTTTCCTTTGTTTATTTCATAATTATATAGACTTTCATCTATTTTATAAAGTAACTCATCTGTTTCTTTATTATGTGGTATTCTAATATTTGGTTCTTCTTTTCTTATTTTTTCTTTAAGTTCTTCATAATTCATAAAAAACAATTCGTCTACTTCTTCATTTTGTTTTGTGTAGTAAGATAAAGGATGTTCTAAATAAGCTACATATTCATGTGTAAAATATCTACCTCTTCTTCCTAACTTTGTAAAATCACATTCTACTATCATCATTTTTTGTAATTGTTGTGCTAATTCTTCTGGTTTTAAGCCTATCTCTTCAAATGTTTCTCTTAATATGGCTTGTGTTGGGGTTTCTGTACTTTTCACATGACCTGAACTGCTAACATCCATCATTGAAGCATCATTTACTTTATGACTACTTCTTTTCTGCATTAATACTTGTTTTGTATGTGGATTAATAATCCATAATTGTACTGCCTCTAATAATAAATTTTGTTTTATTCCTTCTTTTCTAGAAATTGTGCCTATTTTCTCATAATTATCATTATAATAATTTACTATTTCTATTTCTTCTTCTGTGCCATTATTTTGTACTTTGTATTTATTTAATGACATATTTACTCCTTTAATTGTTATTTATCTAATAAACATTCAATTCCTGGTAATTTTTTTCCTTCTAAGAATTCTAGAGATGCTCCACCACCTGTTGAAATATGAGTCATCTTATCAGAAAGGCCCATTTTTTCTATAGCTGCTGCTGAATCGCCTCCACCTATAATTGTTACAGCATCTTCTTTTTCTGCTAAAGCTTGTGCTATACTTCTTGTTCCATTTGCAAATATTTCATATTCTGAAAAACCTACTGGTCCGTTCCAAATTATAGTTTTTGCATCTTTTAATTCTTCTTTAAATAATTCTACTGTTTTTGGTCCAATATCTAAACCTTCCCATTCATCTGGAATGTTATCTGAATCTATTACTTTATTTTCTGCATCTGGTGTAATTTCTTTTGCAATTACATTATCTATTGGAAGAACTAGTTTTACATTCTTTTGTTTTGCCTTTTCCATTAATTCTTTTGCTAAATCTAGTTTATCTAATTCACATATAGATTTTCCAACACTATATCCCATAGATTTGAAAAATGTATATGCCATTCCACCACCTATTATTAATGTGTCTACTTTTTCTAAAAGAGATTCTATAACTCCTAATTTGTCTGAAACTTTTGCTCCACCTAAAATTGCAACAAATGGTCTTTGTGGATTTTCTAAAGCACTTCCTAAAAATTCTAATTCTTTTTCTATTAAGAATCCTGATACTGCTGGTAAAAATTCTGCAATTCCTGCTGTAGAACTATGTGCTCTGTGAGCTGTTCCAAATGCATCATTTACAAATACTTCTGCCATAGATGCAAATTCTTTTGATAAACTTTCATCATTTTTTTCTTCTCTTGCATCAAAACGAACATTCTCTAGTAAAACAATTTCTCCTTCTTTTACATTACTTGTTAATTCTTTTGCTGAAGGTCCTACAACATCTTCTGCTAGTTTTACTTCTTTTCCTAATAATTTAGATAATTCATTTGCTACTGGTCTTAAAGAAAATTTTGGATTAACTTCTCCCTTTGGTCTTCCTAAGTGAGATGCAAGTATTATTTTGCAGTTTTGATCTAATAAATATTTTATAGTAGGAAGAGCTGCTACAATTCTTCTATTATCTGTAATGTTTCCATTTTCATCTAATGGAACATTAAAATCACATCTAACAAATACTTTTTTTCCTTTTAAATCAATATCTTTAATAGTTTTTTTATTCATAAATTACCTCCATAAATTTATTTTAAGTTATTTATTACAATATTTATTTTAATACTTATTTTTTATAGTCATAAATTTTTTATTAATATTCTAATAAGTAGCTTAGTGATTGTTAATTGTTAGTATTAAAACATATATTTAAAGTATGCTCAGGGAAAAAGTAAAAAACTTTTTCCCGTTGCAATACCTTTACTATCTATAATTTTCTACTATCAATAACTTTTAGCTTCTTGATGCAATATATACTGCTAAATCTACTAATTTATTTGAGTAACCCCATTCATTGTCATACCAAGCTATTAATTTAACAAATGTATCTGTTAATTGAATTCCAGCTGTTGCATCAAATATTGATGTATGGCTATCTCCTAAGAAATCTGAAGATACTACTGCATCTTCTGTATATTCTATAATACCTTTCATTTCATTTTCTGATGCATGTTTCATAACTTTGCAAATTTCTTCCATAGTTGTTTGTTTAGCTAAATTACATGTTAAGTCAACAACTGAAACATCTATTGTTGGCACTCTGAAAGACATACCTGTTAATTTTCCATTTAATTCTGGAATAACTTTTCCTACTGCTTTTGCTGCTCCTGTTGAAGAAGGAATGATGTTAGCTGATGCAGCACGTCCTCCTCTCCAATCTTTTTTAGATGCTCCATCAACTGTTTTTTGTGTTGCAGTTGTAGAGTGAACTGTTGTCATTAATCCATCTACTATTCCAAAGTTATCATTTATAACTTTAGCAAGTGGTGCTAAACAGTTTGTTGTACAAGACGCATTAGATACTATATTCATGCTTGGATCATATGTTTCGTGATTTACTCCCATAACAAACATTGGAGCATCTTTTGAAGGTGCACTAATAATTACTTTTTTAGCTCCTCCTTTTAAATGTGCCTCTGCTTTTTCCATAGTTGTAAATACTCCTGAACATTCTAATACATAGTCTACTCCGTCTTTTTCCCATGGAATATTTGCTGGGTCCATTTCATTATATACTTTTATTTCTTTTCCATTTACTACTAATGTATGTTCATCTTTGTTTGATACTTCTCCATTAAATCTACCATGAGCAGTATCATATTTTACCATATATGCCATATAATCTGCACTAATAAATGGATCATTTATTGCTACTACCTCTACTTCTTCTTTTTTTAATGCTGCTTGGAATGCTAAGTTTCCTATTCTTCCAAATCCGTTAATTCCTATTTTTACACTCATTTTTCTTTCCTCCTTTGAAATATAAAATAAATTTCTTTACTTTATTATTGTTTTAACTACTTCATTTTATACCAAAGTATATTTGTTTTCAAGTATTTCTTTCTATTCTTTTTAATTTTTTAAATTTTTTTATAAATGGTAAAATTAAATTACCGGTTAGAGATAAAAAAAGACACATAATTAAACTTATGATACAATGTTGGTGACCAAACTAACATTG
>USDF01000059.1 GCA_900553405.1 uncultured Clostridium sp.
AAATTAGATTTTGTAGCAGTTTACACTGCGTACAAAATCTTGATTCTGGTTTTTTATTTTTATAGAGAAGTTATAGGGGGAATAGCGTATGAAAAAGAAGTACATTTTTGTAACAGGTGGAGTAGTATCTGGATTAGGAAAAGGAATAACAGCAGCATCATTAGGAAGACTATTAAAAAATAGAGGATATAAAGTTGTAAATCAAAAATTCGATCCATATATAAATGTAGACCCAGGAACAATGAGTCCATATGAACATGGAGAAGTTTTTGTAACAGATGATGGAGCAGAAACAGACTTAGATTTAGGACATTATGAAAGATTTACAGATGAAAGTTTAACAAAAAATTGTAGTATAAGTATGGGAAAAATCTATCAAGAAGTATTAGATAGGGAAAGAAGAGGAGATTATTTAGGAAAAACAGTACAAGTTATTCCTCATATTACAAATGCAATAAAAGAAAAAATATATGCATTTGAAGATACAGATGTAGACATAGTTATTACAGAACTAGGTGGAACTGTAGGAGATATAGAAGGATTATCTCTTATAGAAACAATTAGACAAGTAGGAATAGAAAATTCACCAGAAGACGTAGTATATATACATGTTACACTTCTTCCTTACATACATGGTTCTAATGAATTAAAATCAAAACCTACACAACACTCTGTAAAAGAACTACAATCTTTTGGAATAAAACCAGATATATTAGTATGTCGTTCAGAAACAGAAATTCCTGAAAATTTAAGAGAAAAAATGGCACTATTTTGTAATGTAAGAAAAGAAGATATTATTGCAAATAGAACAGCAGGATGTTTATATGAAGTACCATTAATGCTAGAAAAAGAAGGTCTAGCAGTTCAGGTATGCAAACACTTAAGACTAGATAATATAGAGCCTAAAAACAGCGAATGGGAAAAAATGATAGAAAATATCAACAATATTCCAGAAAAAGAAGTAAAAATTGCAATAGTTGGAAAATATGTAAGATTAGAGGATTCTTATCTTTCAGTTGCAGAAAGTTTAAGACATGCAGGTTTTGCAAATAATGTAAAAGTTAGTATAAAATATATAGATTCAGAAACAGTAACAAATGAAAATGCAAAAGAAAAACTAAAAGATTTAGATGGAATAATTGTTCCTGGAGGCTTTGGAAATAGAGGAATTGAAGGAAAAATACAAACAATAAAATATGCTAGAGAAAATAAAATTCCATTTTTAGGAATATGTTTAGGAATGCAAATGGCAGTAGTAGAATTTGCAAGAGATGTATTAAAATTAGAAGATGCAAATTCAGAAGAATTTGAACCAGAATGTAAAAATCCAGTCATTCATATAATGACAGATCAAAAAGTAATAACAAAAAAAGGTGGAACAATGAGACTTGGAAGCTATCCTTGTGAAATTAAAGAAGGAACGCTTGCACATAAAATATACAAAGAAAAAACTATAAATGAAAGACATCGTCATCGTTTTGAATATAATAACGACTATAGAGAAAAAATGGAAAAAGCAGGACTTACTATTTCAGGAACATCTCCAGATGGAACTTTAGTAGAAATAGTAGAAATAAAAGACCACCCATTCTTTATAGCAGGACAATTCCACCCAGAATTTAAGTCAAGACCAGATAGACCAGCACCATTATTTGTTGAACTAGTCAAAGCAGCAAAAAAATAAAATGAATAAAACCACTTTATTTGGAGAAAATAATTCCAAATGAGGTGGTTTTTATGAAATTAAAAATAAAGAAAAACTTGAAGCCAATTATAATAATTAGCATTCTATTTGCTATATTCTTAAGTTATAACATATTTTTTAGAAATGAAGGAGTACTAGCACTTTCTAAATATGGTTCAAGAGGTTCAGAAGTAACACAAATACAAACAAAATTAAAAAGATGGGGATATTATAGTGGATCTGTAGATGGAATATATGGAAGTCAAACATTAGCTGCAGTTAAATATTTTCAAAGAAAAAATGGATTAACAGTAGACGGAATTGCAGGAACAAAAACTTTGCAAGCAATGGGAATATATACATCTTCAAACTCTTCAATTTCATCTAGTAACTCAAATAATGTTAATCTGTTAGCAAGACTTGTTTACGGAGAAGCTAGAGGAGAACCATATGCAGGACAAGTTGCAGTTGCAGCAGTTGTACTAAATAGAGTAAAAAGTTCAAGCTTTCCAAATACAATAGCAGGAGTAATATATCAAAATGGTGCATTTGATGTAGTAAGAGACGGACAGATAAACATGAGTCCAAATAGTACTGCAATAAAAGCAGCACAAGATGCTTTAAATGGTTGGGATCCATCATATGGAGCCATATATTACTTTAATCCTAATACTGCAACAAACAAATGGATATGGTCAAGACCAATGACTGTAACAATTGGAAACCATAGATTCTGCAAATAACAAGTAATAAGTAGGAAGAACATTAAACTTTAGTGTTCTTCTTTTTATGTTTAAAAATAAAAAATAAGAAATTGTCTAAATTAAACACATGGTAATACCAATTTTAATTTACATTTTTTCTTGACAAAAAGCATATGTATTGATAAGATATTTTTGAAAATAATAGGAGGATTCGGCAATGAAATTATACCCAAATGCCTATTTAAAAAATGTAAAAGAAATAACAATAGATTTTTTAAATAAAAATAATATAAAAGCACTAATATTAGATGTAGATAATACATTAATAGATTTCAATAAGAAAATGCTAGATGGGGTAGAAGAATGGTGCAAAAATTTAAAAAAACAAGGAATAAAATTATTTATAGTATCTAATAGTAACAAAAAAACAAAAGTAGAAATGGTAGCAAAAAAATTAGAATTACAATATATACATTTTGCAACAAAACCTTTTAAAAGAGGATTCAGAAAAGCAGCTAAAATGTTACAAGAGAAAAATGAAAACATAGCAGTTGTAGGAGATCAAATATTTACAGATGTAATAGGTGCAAATAGATGCAAAATGTTTTCTATATTAGTAGAACCAATAGAGAAAAAAGATTTATTAGTAACCAAAATAAAAAGACCATTAGAAAATTATATTATAAAAAAATATCAAAAATCATTAGAAAAATAAGTAGCAAATGAAAAGTAGGAGAGATAAAAAATGTATATAAACAATATAAATATAATATACTATATTTTAGTAGGAATTTTAGGATTAATAGTAGGACAATTTGTAGATTGGTGCAATATAAGATTACCAGAATATAAAAAAGTATTTTCAAAAGAATTTTTTACAATATATATAAGAAACTTTAAACCAAAATATTTATTAATGTTCACAACAGCAATAATATATATGGCAATTCTTTATTTTAAATTTAAAAGTACAGATTTGATTGTACAATTAAATGTATTAAAATACTTAATTTTAACACCAATGTTATTATCAGCATTAGTAATAGACTGGAAACTACAAATAATACCAAACCGCTTAAACTTAACAATATTTGAAACAGGTTTAGTATTTACATTTGCACAAGGAATGTGTGATATAAATCAAGGAATTGATATGTTACTAGGTTCATTAGTAGGTGCAGGAATATTTTTAATTATTACATTACTTGGAGGATTAATTGCAGGAAAAGAAGCAATGGGATTTGGAGATGTAAAACTAATGGGAGCATTAGGACTATTTTTTGGCTGGGAAAGAATAATAGCAGTATCTCTAATAGCATTTTTAATAGCTGCAATTATTAGTGTAATTCTTCTTGTTAGTAAGAAAAAGAAAACAGATGAATATATCCCATTTGGACCATTTATAGTAATTTCAGCATTTATTGTAGCATTAGTTCCTTTTGATATTTTATTAATTTGCTTATTAAAAATATTTACATTAGGAATGGCTAAATAATAAAAATATAAATAGAAAGTGTGATGTCCTATGAACACAAAAATAAGATGGTTAAGGGAAAAAATGAAAATGCAAGATATGCAGGGAATGATTGTATCAAACCCTGTTAATATTCGTTACTTAACAGGAATTTTAGCAGAAGGTTTACTATTAATTACAAGAAAAGAAAATATATTTTTAACAGATGCAAGATATATAGAAGAAGTAAATTCTACCTTAACAATTGATGATGAAATAATAGTATATGAATTTAAAGATTTTAGTAAAGATGAATATGAAAATTTCTTTTTGTTTTGCGAAAATGTAGGATTTGAAGAAGATTATGTTACTTATTCAAAATACAAACAATATATGCATGAATTTAAGATAAACAATTTACAAGAAACAGAAAAAGTAATAGAAAAACAAAGAATGATAAAAGACGAAGAAGAAATAGAAAAAATAAGTAAAGCTTGTGAAATAACAGATAATTGTTTTAAATATTTATTAGATTTTATAAAAGTAGGGCAAACAGAAAAGGAAATAGCTTTCGAAATAGAAAAGTATTTTAGAACACATGGGGCAGAAGACAAAGCATTTGACACAATTGTAGCTTCAGGTAAAAACTCTTCAAAACCACATGCGGTTCCAACAGATAGAAAAATAGATTTAGGAGATCCAATCACAATAGATTTTGGTTGTAAATACGAAGGATATTGTTCAGACATGACAAGAACAATATTTGTAGGATATGTACCAGAAGAAATAAAAACTATATATGATTTAGTATTAAAAAATCAATTACAAACAGAAAAAGAACTAAAAGATGGAGCAAATATAAAATTATTTTCACGAATGGTAGAAAATGATTTTAAATTACATGAGTATGATTTAGTACATGCTTTAGGACATGGAGTAGGATTAGATATTCATGAATTCCCATTTATACATGGTAAAAATGACAATACTTTAAAAGAAAAAATGGTAATTACAAATGAACCAGGAATATATGTACCAGGCAAATTTGGAGTTAGAATAGAAGATACAACATTAATTACAAAAAATGGTTGTATAAATTTAACAAAATCAGACAAAAATTATATAGTGATAGAAGCAAAAAAATAATTAATAATATAGCTTGAAAAAGAAAATTATATAAAAAAATTACTATGATAGTTTAAAATAACAAAAAACACTTGATTTTTAGCTAAAAATATAGTAAAATAACAAACATTGATAAAATGAAATAAAAAATATAATAAAGTTTCAATCATATTGGAACTAATAAAAGGAGGAAATAAAATGGCAGAAGTATATATGGCAGGAGATTTTAGAAATGGAACAACATTTGAAATGGAAGGAAACGTATTCAAAGTAGTAGAATTCCAACACGTAAAACCAGGAAAAGGAGCAGCATTTGTTAGAACAAAGTTAAAAAACGTTATTACAGGAGCAGTTTTAGAAAAAACATTTAATCCATCAGAAAAATATCCAGGAGCAGAAATCGAAAAAAGAGATATGCAATATTTATATGTAGATGGAGATTTATATTACTTCATGGATAACGAAACATACGAACAAATGCCTTTGAACAAAGAACAAATAGGAGATGCTCTAAAATACATAAAAGAAAATATGTCAGTAAAAGTACTTTCTTATAAAGGAAATGTATTTGCTGTAGAACCACCTATGTTTGTGGAACTAGAAGTTACTTATACAGAACCAGGATTTAGTGGAAATACAACAACTACATCTGGAAAACCAGCAACATTAGAAAATGGTTACGAAATATCTGTACCACTTTTTGTAAATATTGGAGATGTAATTCGTATAGACACAAGAACTGGCGAGTATATGGAAAGAGTTTAATAGAAAAGAGGAAATAAATACATGTCAGTATTAAGCGATAACTATAAAAGAATTATCACAGAAATCGAAGGAAGAATAACTAATCCTGAAGATTTAGAATTTGTTAAAGAAAAAATGTCTGAACTATCTATGATATTTATGGATATAATAGATAATTTAGCAGATAAAGCAGACGAAAAAATAAAACAAATCGAAGAAAAACAAAAAAAGATCGAAGAGAAGATGAACGAGGTAGAAGGAGCTATTAACGAGATAGAAACAGATATCTATGTTGATGATGACCAAAATTTCGATTTTGAAATAGTTTGCCCATATTGTGACTATGAGTTTGTTACATCTATAGAAGGAAAAGATGAAGTTACATGTCCAAAATGTAATAATGTAATAGAACTTGACTGGAACGATGATGAAGAAGATGGGTGTTGTTCAGGTCATTGTCATAGCTGTCACGGATGTGAAGAAGATGACGATTGCGATGATGAAGAAAATGATGAAGATGATGATATGTAAAAAAAGAGAGCTTAAATACCAACAAAAAACAAATGCTAAGAGCCTAAATACTCTTAGCATTTGTTTTGTAGAAGCTGAAAAATATTATTTTACAAATTCCAACAATTCAGAAATTTTTACTTTGACACGATTCACAATTTTGCTTATATTAATTGTGGTAATGTCCTCTTCAGTTCCCGATAATGAAAAAGCATATTGCTTCATTTCTTCAAAATAGTTTATTTTTATCCCGTTATCAGATAAATACTTCCAGTTACCATTTTTAAAGACATGAAATGTTTCTTTATTTTCGAGAATTGCGTATTCCTGCATTTTTCCTGATAAAAGGAAAATTTTTCCACGAACCTGTTCTACCTTGTCAACAATTTCAATGTAGGAAATTGAAATCTTTTCACATTTTGAAATATCCTCATCTGATAAATTAAGAAAATCTATTATCTTTTTATATACTGCATCCACAACCAGAGAGTTGTCTAACCCTACTAAGTATTCTTCAATCTTCTCACAATTCCGTAATATTAAAATTTCGGGCTTGTCTTTATGCATATCAGGTTCAGTAATATAAATTTTCAGGACATGTGAATCATCGAGCTTTAACGTGCGGTTAAAGAAATATTCGCAATAGAAACTATTCAGCTCTTTGCCAGATTTTTTGATGTTTCTTCTTTGCAAAGTAACTTTTGGTACACTTTTTCCTTTTTCAATGTTAGAGTTTACGATATAGCTTCTTGTTTCTTCTCCATCTGTTATATGAATCTCTGGACAGTATTCAATCCAAGAACCAAAGAAAAGCGAAATGTAGATTTTTTTATTGAGAGCTGTAACACACTTAAACGAACTACTCTTTTTATCCAAATCACTTAACTTAACAGGAGTTTTTACTCCAGCAAGTTCAATGAAATCAGCAAAATTTTCAAATTCCCAGCTCTCGCTTTGAGTCCATTTTGTTATCAGTTCCTTGAGTTCAGGTGTATCACAAACAATCTTATTCTCTGAATGTTGTATTTTTGCATCTGATGTTACAACATCTTTGTTACGCGAAAAAAAATTTCTTAAATTCATAAATTTGCCTCCTTAATAATTATTAATACGAAGTATTATGCAACCTATACCTTTTATTGCTCCTGGTATCAAGGATAATCTATCCATATTATACTATAAATCTACATAAAATTCAAGATTTTATTGCTTTTAGACAATAAAAAAATCAACCTCTGAAATAAAAAGTAAATTGCATTTACTTTTTTATTTCAGGTTAAGAAAATACAAATGTTAAAAGCTAAAAATAACTTGAAAAAATTAGAATAAAAACAGCAGATTAAGCATGGTCAGTTACTTAATCTGCTATTTTTAACTTTAGGGGTAAACCACGGGTTATACCCGTGGTACCGGAAAGCTTATA
>USDF01000060.1 GCA_900553405.1 uncultured Clostridium sp.
AATTGGTATTTCCTATTTTTTTATTTTATTGTGACATATCTATTGTAAACCTATATCTCACACATTTATTAAAAATGACGCATTAGGGACGTTTCTTTTTGCGTCATCTGTCCCTTTTGGTACTCTTTATTAATTAGTGCGTCATTTTTACACTTTCTATTATTTCTTTACATTCTTTCCAATTTGAAACTTTTATATTTTTGTATTCCTTCTCTAATCTATTTAATATATTTAGTGTTTCATCATTTGAATCTAAATCTGCTACTATAATATCTTTTATATTTTCTTCTTTTCCATAAATTATTCTAAATAAGAAATTTCTTAAAAATCCCTCTATTTTATTTTCTTGATTTTTTACAGCAACTATAACATATATTCCGTCTGATTTTAAGTTTGTATATGTATATATATTTATTATTGTTTTTATAATTTCAAATAAACCATATAAAGCCAATGTCCAAAGTATTGTATTAAAAATAAAATCTCCCATATTTATATGTCTCCTTTAACATATAATATGAGAGATTTGTTATTTAGTGACGTCACTATTTTATTTGTTCTAAATTCACCAATTCATTTTTTCTAAATGTCATTTTCAATAAACAAGGGGATGTTATATCTAGAGCTGTATCATTATATACTAACTTAACAGCTTTATTTACTTTGCACCAATTTAATAGAAAAAATTTTATTGAACCTCCGGTGACTTACAACTGCAATTTTCTTTCCTTCATATTCTTTTAATATTCTATCAAAGAATTCTGTCATTCTTTGTCTTGTATCTTCCGCACTTTCTCCATCAGAAGTTTTAAATTTTCTATCTAATAGTTGTTCTTGTGAAGGATCTCTTGTATTTTTATCCTTCATGAATTCTCCTAGTTCTTTTAAGTTTCCTAATTTTCTTTCACTTAAGTGGTTATCTAAATTAATAGGCAAATTATTAATATTAGCAATATATTTTGCTGTAGCTTTTGCTCTAGTATAACTACTTGACCATATAACGTCAATGTTATTTAATTCAATACTCTCGCTTAATCTTTTGGCTTGCTCTTCCCCATACACAGATAATATTTCTTTTTCATTAATCATTTGAGAATCTTCATTTGTGTTTCTAATTCCATTTTCGTCAATAGTTTCGGCATGTCTAATTAAATAAATTATAGTTTCTTTCATTTTTTATGGCTCCATTTTCTTATATTTTTTTACATCATAATATATGATAATTTAAATTTTAATTTAAAGAGAAAATTGTAATTTATCTAATAAATTTTTCTATTGAATTATACGCATCTCCATTTATTCTATAAATACCATTGTATGGTTGCTCTAAATAATAATTTCCATTTTTCATATAAACAAACAATGTAGATTTTCCACTTTCATTAAATACAAAATTAACTTGCACTATATTATCGGAATTAACAGGATAGTCTTGTATGCTTTCCTCTTTTGTAGTTCTTCCATTTCCACTTTCACTTAAAACATAGATAATATCCTTTATTTCTTCATTATCTGTAACTTCTGCACTATTTGTATTGCTTTTAATAACTATACTTGATATTTTTTCTTGTTGTGGCAAATTCAATTCATAATTTCTTTTGTTTGAATTTAAGAATATTCCCACAATAATTCCAACTAATAATATAATTCCTAATACAACTAAAGCTATTTTTACTTCTTTTCTCATAATATACCTCCAATATAAATTACTATTTGACTCTCTAATCTTGTTCTAAATACATAATTTCTTTTCCTAGTTTTTTTGCATATTCTATTTCTAGATTTGTACTTTTTCCAATATAATTATTTTTATTTATTACAAATATAGCATCTGATAGTTCTATTCTTTTAAAATGAGCTTCTTTCAATTTTTCCAATTGTTCATCTGTTCTCTCATAATTTTCTAACACGGGATAAACAGGTGTAAGAATGCAATTACCTTCTAAAGCCATCTTTTCTGCTATTTCCATCATTTCTTTTTGAAACTTTAAACTTCCACATAGCGTTATTACTTTCATAATATGTCCTCCAATTATATAGCATATCTTTCTAAAATCTTCTTCAAGAAGTTCCATGCACCTATTTTTTCAGTTAAACCTTCATAATTATTATCTATTCTTTTTATTATCTCTTCTCTAGAAAAATACTTAACTTCTGATACCTCTTCTTTTTGGATTACTATATTTGAAACATCAATGTTTTTTGTAATTAAATAGCATTCATTATAATGTTTATTTATTATATCTCCTTGTTCATTTATTGATGTTGAACCAACTAAGTATTTAATATCTTCATCTGATATTTCAATTCCTAATTCTTCTTTAGTTTCTCTTATTAGAGCTTGTCTTCCAAATTCTCCACTATCTACATGACCACCTACTGTTACATCCCACATATTTGGCCATAATTTTTTATTTGCACTTCTTTTTTGCAACAATACATTTCCATTATTATCAATAATAAAGGCATATACTGCTCTATGCCAATAACCATTTTTATGACATTCCTCCCTAGTTGCTATTTTTCCTGTAAATTCACCATATTCATTAAGTACATCAAAAGATTCCATATTTTCTCTCCTTTACAATTTATTATTTAATATATTTACACATTATTTACTATAAACTCTATAACGTCGTCTTCTTTATAATTTTCTTTGTTTTTATTTTTGTCTTCTTCTGTTAAGTCTACAAAATATTTATTACATTCTGGCATGATTGATATTGAGTCTAAAGGATATCCTGGGTTTCTTCTTTCACAAGGCTTGTCTACAAAATAGAAATGGTTTTTACTCCAACTATATTCTTTAGTTTCTTTTCCATTATATATTACCATTCCATATACCCATTTAGCTTTTAATTTACCACCATATTCTTTAACTAAATTACAATAATATTCAATCATTTCATCATCATTTAATTCTTTTCCGTTTACTCTTCTTACGTGTGTTCCTGGTTGTTTTTCTTCTGGCAAATCTTCTATATATAAATTATTATCCATTCCTATAGATGTAATTTTGGTTTCATCATAATATGCTTTTGCTTTTATATAAGCATTTTCTATAGCATTTTTCCCCGTTTCTTCTGGCTTTAGATTTATTCCCAAGTCTTTAATAGTTAATACTTCTATATTTTTTTCTTTTAATCTTTCTGCATATTTCTTTACTTTTGCTGGATTTGTTGTTGCAAATAATACTTTCATTTTTTTCCCTCCTTTATTATAATATATCTTTTTTATATCACAAAAGCAGTCAATTAGCAAGTGAACGTAAGGGACGGCCTTTTTGTTCCAAATTCGGAACAAAAAGACCATCCCTTACGTTTGATTCAACTATTTTCTTATTATTGCACCTTGTTTTTCAAGTCCTGCAATTATTTTTTCTAATATAGCATTTATTTCGTCGTCTGTTAATGTTCTGTCTGCTGCTCCAAATTCTAATGAATATGCAATACTCTTTTTGCTTTCTTCAATATTTTCTCCTGTATAAACATCAAATATTTTGCTTCCTAGTAATAGGTTTCCTGCTAGTTTTTTTATTTGTTTTGCTATTTCTTCTGATGTAATATCTTTATCTATTACTACTGCTAAGTCTTTCTTTACACTTGGGAATTTAGATATTTCTTTGTATTTCATTTTTCCTGTTTTCTTTTCTAGTAATTTATCTAAGTTGATTTCTAATACATATACATTGTCCTTTGTACAGTTTGGATGAAGTTTTCCTATAATTCCTACAATATCATTATTTACACTAATTTGTGCAGTTTGATATGGATGGAATTCTTTTGGCAATTCATCTTTTACTACAAAGCTATATCTTCCAGCATAACCTAGGTAATCTAATAGTTCTTCTGCTACACCTTTAATATCATAAAAATCTACTTGTTTTGATTTTACAGATAAGTATCTTTCTCCTGTCATAAGTGCACAAAGTTTTAAGTTTTCTCCATATTGTTCATCTTTTTTGTAGAATCCTTTTCCTATTTCAAATATAGATACATCTTTTTGGCTTCTTGCTTTGTTGTATCCATATATTTTTACTAGAGATGGTATCATACTATATCTTAATGTGTTTCTTTCTTCTGTCATAGGGTCCAAAAGTTTTACTGTTTCAACATTATCTGTTGTGTATTTTGTAGCTTCTTTATCATTTACTAAAATGTAAGAAAGTGTTTCGTTTAGTCCTAAATCTATCATTTTGTTTCTAATGTTTCTTAATGTTTTATTGTAAGAACCTTGTTTTAATGGAAGACTTGGTAATTTTCCTTCTATATTGTTTACTCCATAAATTCTTCCTACTTCTTCTATTAAGTCTTCTTCTATTGATATATCTATTCTTCTTTTTGGAACAGATACTGTTATTTTATCTCCATTTACTTCGCATCCAAATGCTAATTTTCTAAATACATCTAGTACATCTTCTTTAGATATTGTTGTTCCTAATACTCTGTTTACTTTTTCTAAACTTACATCTATTTTTGTATCTTCTAATGATGCCTCATCATATTTTACAAGTCCACCAACTATTTTTGCATCTGCATATTTTTCTAGTAAATGGCAAGATCTTTCTATTGCCATGTATGTTCTGTTAGGGTCTAATCCTTTTTCAAAACGGTTACTTGCTTCACTTCTTAATATTTCTTTTGATGTTTTTCTTATTTTTACATTATCAAATATTGCTGATTCTATCATTATATTTTTTGTGTTTTCTGTAATTTCAGTGTCGGCACCACCCATTACACCTGCTAGACCTATTGCTTTTTTACCATCAGATATTACTATGTCTTCGCTAGATAATGTTCTTTCTATATCATCTAATGTTGTTAATTTTTCGTTTTCTTCAGCCATTCTTACTTCTAAACATCCATTTAATGTATCTGCATCATAGTAGTGAAGTGGTTGACCTACCTCTAACATTACATAGTTACTTATATCTACAACATTATTTATTGGTCTTATTCCAGAAGCGATTAATCTATTTTTTATAAATGTTGGACTCTCTTTTATAACTACATTTTCAACTCTTTTTGCTAAGAATATTGAACAATTATCTGTTTTTACATTCACTTTAAAAGAATTGTTTATATCTTCATTGCTTTGGTTGTATGATAAATCTATGTCTTTAACTTTTTTATCATATATTGCACCTATCTCATAAGCCATACCTAAAATGCTTAATAAATCTCCTCTATTTGCTGTTAACTCAAAGTCTATTACTCCGTCATCCATTCCCATTAATTTTATAGGATCTTCTCCTGGAACTGCAGTTTCTGGTAATTCATGTATTCCTTCTTTGTCTTCTGGTTTTAAGAATTTGCTATCTAAACCTAATTCTGCAATTGAACAAAGCATTCCGTTAGATTCTACACCTCTAATTTTTCCTGCTTTTATCTTAAAGTCTCCTGGTAATTCTGCTCCAGCTAAAGCTACTATTACTTTTAAACCTTTTCTAACATTTGGTGCACCACAAACTATTTGTAAAACCTCATTTCCTACATTTACTTTGCATACATGTAAATGGTCAGAATCAGGATGCATTTCACATTCTATAACTTCACCAACTACTAAATTAGTTGCATTAATTAACTTTTCAGCAGAATCATATTCGTTTCCAACACCTGTCATATCTTCTGCAAGTGTTTTTAAATCTACATCTATATCTACATAATCTTTAACAAAATTTGTACTTAATTTCATTTTTCTCTATTCCTTTCTTTCATACATTATATTAAATTAAAAATAATTATTATATTGCTAAGCGAACGATTTAAAAATGTATGAGGCGTACTTTCTGTACGCTACAGTACATTTTTAATGAAGTTCAACGACGCAAGATGATGATTATTTTTAAACTTAGTCCATTCTATCAAATTGATTTAAGAATCTAACATCATTTTGATACAATAAACGAATGTCTGTAATTCCATATTTGAACATTGCTAAACGGTCTAGACCTGTTCCAAATGCAAATCCTGTATATTTTTCTGGATCATACCCATTCATTTTTAATACATTTGGATGTACCATTCCTGAACCTAAAAGTTCTATCCATCCTGTTTGTTTGCAAAGATTGCATCCTTTTCCACCGCATTTAAAACAGCTTACATCTACTTCATAAGATGGCTCTGTAAATGGGAAATAACTTGGTCTAAATCTTAACTGTGTATTTTCTCCAAGCATTTTTTTCATAAATACTTCTAATGTTCCTTTTAAGTCTGCTAAGCTAATATTTTCATCTATTACTAATCCTTCTACTTGTGCGAATTGATGTGAGTGTGTTGCATCATCATCTCTTCTATAAACTTTACCTGGGCATATAACACGTATCGGAGATTTTTCTTCATTTGCCATCATAACACGTGCTTGAACAGCTGATGTTTGTGTTCTTAATAAGTATTCTGGTGTTATGTAGAAACTATCTTGCATATCACGTGCTGGATGTCCTTTTGGTAAATTTAATCTTTCAAAACAATATTCATCTGTTTCTAGTTCTGGACCATCTACTACGTCATATCCCATTCCTACAAATATATCTTCAACTTCTTCTATTATTCTATTTAATGGATGTTTGCTACCTCTTTTAATTTTGTTTGATGGAAGTGTAATATCTATTTTTTCTTTTGCAAGTTTTGCTTCCATTTCTTCTGCTTTAAATTTTTCTTCTTTTTCAGATATAGCTTTTTCTAGTTCATCTCTAACAACATTTACTAAGCTTCCTATAACTGGTCTTTCTTCTGCAGATAATGCTCCCATTCCTCTTAATACTGCTGTTAATTCACCTTTCTTTCCTAAATATTTTACATTTGCTTCATTTAACTCTTTTAAATCTTTTGCTTGTTCAATTTCTTTTAATGCATTTACTTTGATTTGTTCAATTTGCTCTTTCATTAAAAAATTCTCCTTTCTATTTTATAAAAGGTGCCCCATTTTGCTACCTTTTTCCAATTAAGGACTGTTCCCAATTGTGAAAAAACAAAATAGCAGTTCAGTCCTATATAGGACGAACTGCTTTATTTCCGTGGTACCACCTAATTTTATTAATGCTTAATCATTAACCTTATTAACCTTTAACGCAGGTATACGCTATTCCCTACTATTATTTCAAAAATAGTTCTCAAAAGTGAAATTTCAGTAATAATTATAGGAATGGCTTTCAGCTGGTAACCATTCTCTCTTTTACTATATTTTTCTACTACTTACTTTGCTTTTTCTTTGAATCTTTTATTTTACTTTCATTATATTAACACATTTTTATTTTGTTTACAAGTGTTTTCCAAAAAAATCTAAACTAAAAAATTTCACAGCACATTATAAATGGTAAAATTAAATTACCGGTTAGAGATAAAAAAGACACATAATTAAAC
>USDF01000061.1 GCA_900553405.1 uncultured Clostridium sp.
CCCTTGCACTGGTAGAGGTGGCAGTTACAACAGTAGTGACAATTACATAAGCATTCGTGCTTACGGCTATGCGGTTAATTGTAGTGAGGACTCTACATTCAGGTCTACACTTTATATGTAGCCTGACTAGCAAAGACGCCACATATGTGGCGTCTTTTTTTCGTTTTAGAAATAAGACAACGCAAAAAAAATTGAAAAAATATATGAGTTTTAGTAATATGTTAGAAATATTAAAAGAAAAAATAAATAATAGTTAACTTGAATTTACTTTTTCAATTAAGATTTACAAAAAATACTACAAATTTTTACAAAAAAATATTGCATTAAAAATTTTTTAATGATAATATTAGATAAAATTAAAAAATATAATAATAGATTAAAAAAAAACCGCATTTTTCGGTAAACTTTTTTTAATCTTTTTTTATATTCTAAGAAATTTATCATAGTATGATAAATTTCTGTAGAAGATAAATATGGCAGAAATTAGATTTAAGTAAATAAAAAAACACATAGAATTTATTCTATGTTATAATCTTTATAAATACAAATTATAGATTTTTTTAAAATTCATGGTATAATAAATAAAGAATAAAAAAGAAAGGGTAAAATATGTTTGATATAGAAGCAGAATTAAAAAAATTGCCACATAAGCCAGGTGTATATATAATGCACGATAAAGATGATAATATAATATATGTTGGAAAAGCAATTTCTTTAAAAAATAGGGTAACTCAATATTTTAGAAAAAACAGAAAAACGAAACGTATTCAAAACATGGTTTCTTTAATAGATCATTTTGAATACATAGTTGTAGATAATGAGGCAGAAGCCCTTATTTTAGAGTGCAATTTAATAAAAAAGAATAAGCCAAAGTTCAATGTATTATTAAAAGATGACAAAACATATCCTTATATAAAAATAAATATAAAAGATGATTTTCCAAATGTTTATATTACAAGAAAAATATTAAATGATGGAGCAAAATATTTCGGACCATATGCTAATGCAGGTGCTGCAAAAGAAATGGTAGACTTTATAAAAGAAAGGTTTAAAATAAGACAATGTAAAACTTTTAAATATAAAGATAGACCATGTTTAAATTATCATATAAAAAAATGCTTTGGTCCATGTATGGGGTATATTTCCAAGGAAGAATATAGAAAACAAATTTCAGATATCATGGCTTTATTAGAAGGAAAAACAGATAAAGTAGTTAAAGAATTAGAAGAGCAAATGCAGGAAGCTTCAAGTAAAATGGAATTTGAAAAGGCAGCATATATAAGAGATAAAATAATGGCAATAGAAAGAATAGCAGAAAAACAAAAAGTTTCTAATATAACAGAAAATGATATAGATGTTATTGGATTAGCTCGAAATGATTTTGAAGTTTGTGTAGAAATATTTTTTGTAAGAAAAACAAAAATGATAGGAAGAGAGCATTTTTTCTTTCAAAATTTAGAAGATGAAACAGACAAACAAATTTTATCAGAATTTGTAAAACAATATTATATAGGTAAAGAAATTTTACCAAATAAAATAATGATTAAAGAAGAAATAGAAGAGAAAGAATTGTTAGAAGAATGGCTTTCAAAAGAAGCAGGAAGAAAAGTAGAAATAAAAACTCCACAAAAAGGAGAAAAGTTACGTTTAGTAGAAATGGCAGAAAGAAATGCACTAATTACTTTAGAAAATAAAAATAAAGAAAAATATAGTGTTTTGGCGGAATTAAAAGAAGTACTAAAAATGGACAAACTACCAAGAAAAATAGAATGTTTTGATATATCCAATCTTTCAGGAACAAATATGGTTGCAGGAATGTGTGTAATGCAAGATGGAAAAATAAATAAAAACTTATCTAGAAGATTTAAAATAAAAGAAGTTGTAGGGCAAGATGATGTTGCATGTATGAAAGAAGTAGTTATAAGAAGATTAAAACATTCACTAGAAAAAGAAGATGGAAATTTTGGAAGGTTGCCAGATGTTATTTTTGCAGATGGTGGAATTACACAAATAAGAGCAATAAAAGAAGCAATAAATGAAGTATTATCAACAGCAAATGCAGAAAATGTGGATAAACTTAATCAAATAAAAGTATTTGGAATGGTTAAAAATGACAAGCATCAAACAAGAGCGTTGATGGATGAAAATAGAAAAGAATTAAAAATATCTGAAGAACTAAAAAATCTAATTACATTATTCCAAGATACAGTTCATGATACAGCAATAGGATATCATAAAAAATTAAGAGATAAAGAAGTGACAAAATCAGAATTAGACGAAATAGAAGGGATAGGACCTACAAAGAAAAAGGCTTTATTAGAAACTTTTGGAAGTGTAGAAAGAATAAAAAAAGCAGATATTGAAGAATTAACAAAAGTAAAGGGGATAACAAAAAGTTTAGCAGAAAAAATTAAAAAAATATAAGTGTTTCAAAAATACTCTAAAAGAGATAGATACTTTTTGAGGTAGAAAATAACAAGGAGCGTTTATACTGATAGAAGGAGGAAAAAATGCCAGAAGCTATAGAAATTACAAATATGAAAAAGAATTGTGAAGATAGAGAATACGTATTAAAAACAGTAAAAGAAAATGGAAAATTATTAGAGTTTGCATCAGAAAATTTAAAAGAAGATAGAGAAATTGCATTAGAAGCGGTACTAAATAATCCAGAGGCATTAGAATTTGTTTCAGATAGATTAAAAGAAGATAGAGAAATTGTATATGAATCTGTAAGCAAATTAGGATGGACATATTGTTATGCTAGAGGAAAAATATTAGAAGATAGAGAACTTCTAATTAGTGGATTAAAAATCAATGGACAAATATTATATTATTCTATTCCAGAAATGAGAGATGATAAAGAAGTTGTAAAACTTGCAGTAGAAAATAAACCAATTATAATAAAATACGCAAGTAGTAGACTAAAAAACGATAAGGAAATAGGATTAATTGCAGTACAAAAGGATAAAAGCTCTTTTAAATTTTTAGGAGAAGAACTAAAACAAGATGAAGAAATAAAAGAAATAGTAAATAGCTAAGAAGAAAAAACGTGGCAAAAGGGCCAGAGGAATTTACCACATTCTTTGAAGGAATGTGGTAAATTCCTCTGGCCCTTTTGCCACGTTTAAAAATTTAACTTAAACTATTGTAATATTGTAAAAAAAAGGGTATAATAAAACGCAAAGTTACTTAGGGAAAGTTAATTTAACAAAGAATGGAGAGGATAAAATGAAAGTAAGTAAAGAAGAATTATTGCACATTGCAAAACTTGCAAATTTAAACATAAAAGATGAAGAAATAGATAAGTACTTATTAAATTTACAAGATATTTTAAATTTTGCTAATATAGTAAATAATGCACCAGTAGAAGGATTGACAGAATCTTTTGGAGTTAACGAGAATTATAATGTATTTAGAAAAGATGAGATAAAAGTATTTGAAGATAATGAAGCACTTTTAGCTAATGCACCAGAAAAAGAAAGAAATATGTTCAAAATACCAAAAGTAATTCAGTAAACAAATGCCTAGCAACGCTCGCTTTTGATTTGTTTATATATAATAAAGGAGGAAAACAGATGGAAATTACAGAACTTACAGTACATGAGTTAAAAGAAAAATTAGCAAAAAAAGAAATTACAGTGCAAGAAGTAACAAAGGCATATGTAGATAGAATAAATGATAAAGAAAAAGATGTTGGAGCATTTGTTACAACATTATGTGATGAAGCTTTAGAAGAAGCTAAGAGTATACAAGAAAAAATAGATGCAGGAGAAATAAAAGGAGAATTAGCAGGTATTCCAATAGGAATAAAAGACAATATGTGCACTAAAGGAATAAAAACAACTTGTAGTTCAAAAATGTTAGAAAACTTTGTATCTCCATATGATGCAACAGTTGTTGAAAAACTAAAAGAACAACATATGATAGATTTAGGAAAATTAAATATGGACGAGTTTGCTATGGGTGCTTCTACAGAATATTCAGCATTCCATGTAACAAGAAATCCATGGAACTTAAATACAGTACCAGGAGGTTCTTCAGGAGGATCTGCAGCAGCAGTTGCAGCTAACTTAGTGCCTTGGGCTTTAGGTTCAGATACAGGTGGATCAATTCGTCAACCAGCAGCATTTTGTGGTGTTGTAGGATTAAAACCAACATATGGTTTAGTTTCACGTTATGGATTAGTAGCATTTGCGTCATCTTTAGACCAAATAGGTCCAATTACAAAAGACGTTGAAGATGCAGCAATGCTTTTAAATGTAATTACAGGACATGATGAAAGAGATACTACTTCAGAAAATAGAGAAAAAATTGATTATACAAAATGCTTAAAAAATGATGTAAAAGGTTTAAAAATAGGAGTTCCAAAAGAATTCTTTGGAGAAGGAATAAATGAAGAAGTAAAAGCAAAACTTAAAGAAGCAATAGAAAAATACAAAGAAATGGGAGCAGAAGTAGAAGAATTTTCACTAGATATTGCAAACTATGCGTTAGCAACATATTATATAATTGCATGTGCTGAAGCAAGTTCAAACTTAGGAAGATTTGATGGAATTAGATATGGATACAGAACAGAAAACTTCACAAACTTAAAAGAAATTTACAAAAATTCAAGAAGTGAAGGTTTTGGCGATGAAGTAAAAAGAAGAATAATACTTGGAACATATGTATTATCTTCAGGATACTATGATGCATATTACAAAAAAGCACAACAAGTTCGTACATTAGTTAGAAAAGAATTTGATAAAGCTTTTGAAAAATATGATGTTTTATTAACGCCAACATCACCAACAGTTGCATTTGAAATTGGTACAAGATCTTCAAATCCATTAGAAATGTATTTAGCAGATATTTGTACAGTTTCTATAAATATAGCAGGTCTACCAGGAATTTCAGTTCCATGTGGAGTAGATAGCAATGGTATGCCAGTTGGAATGCAATTAATAGGAAATAGATTTGATGAAGAGAAAATATTAAATGCAGCTTATACTTATGAGCAAGCTACAAAATTTAGAGAAAATTATAAACCAACATTTAAGGGAGGTGCTAACTAATGGCAAGAGATGATTATGAAATAGTAATGGGACTAGAAGTTCATGCTGAACTTTCAACAAAAACAAAAATATTCTGTAGTTGCCCTACAGAATTTGGAGCAGATCCAAACACACATGTATGCCCAGTATGTATGGCAATGCCAGGAGCACTACCAGTATTAAACGAAAAAGTAGTAGAATATGCAGTAAAAGCAGGTTTAGCTACTAATTGTGAAATAGCAATGGATAGCAAAAATGATAGAAAAAATTACTTTTATCCAGACCTTCCAAAATCATATCAAATATCACAATTTGACAAACCACTTTGTGAACATGGATATGTAGAAATAGAAGATGAAGAGGAAAATAAGAAAAAGATTAGATTAACACGTATTCACATAGAAGAAGATGCAGGTAAGTTAAACCACAATGAATTTGGTGGAGGAAGTTTAGTAGACTTAAATAGAGCTGGAGTTCCTTTAATAGAAATAGTTTCAGAGCCAGATTTAAGATCAGCAAAAGAAGCAGAAGAGTATTTGAAAAAGCTAAAATCAATACTTGAATATATAGAAGTATCAGACTGTAAAATGCAAGAAGGTTCATTAAGAGCAGATGTAAACGTTTCTGTTAGAAAAAAGGGAGCAACAGAATATGGAACTCGTACAGAAATGAAAAATATGAACTCTTTTAGAAGCATTGTAAGAGCCATAGAATACGAAGCAGACAGACAAATAGATATATTAGAAGATGGCGGAAAAATAGAACAAGAAACATTAAGATGGGATGATGTATCAGGAAGAACATTCTCTATGAGAGATAAAGAAGATGCACAAGATTATCGTTATTTCCCAGATCCAGATTTAGTAGCTATTCGTTTATCTAAAGAGTATATTGAAAACATAAAAAACAATTTACCAGAATTACCAGAAAGTAGAAAACAAAGATATTTAAACGAATTTGGTTTATCTGAAAAAGATAGTAACATGCTTACAGCTTCAAAATATTTATCTAATTTATTTGAAGGAGCAGAGAAAATCTGTAAAAATGCAAAAGCTGTTGCAAACTGGTTATTATCTGATGTTTCAAGAATTTTGAACGAAAAAGAAATGGAAGCAGACCAAATACCATTTACAGCAGAACAACTTGCTAAAATGATTGTTTTAATAGATAAAGGAACAATAAGTAGTGCAATAGGTAAAAAAGTTTTAGAAGAATTATTTGAAAACCCAAAAGACCCAGAAGAAATAATTAAAGAAAAAGGTTGGATTCAAATATCAGATGAAGGAGCAATAAAAGAAGTTGTACTTAAAATATTAGAGGCAAATCCTCAATCTATAGCAGACTTTAAAGCTGGAAAAGATAAAGCAGTTGGATTCTTAGTAGGTCAAGCAATGAAAGAAACAAAAGGAAAAGCAAATCCACAAATGCTTAATAAAATGTTCTTAGAAGAATTGAAAAAATAATATATTAGGCTTATCTTAATTAAAAAATATAATAAATAGAAATTTATATAAGAAGATAAGTTATTATAATAAGTAAAAAAGCGAGCCTAAGATTTTCTAGCAAATGTAAATTTTAAGAAAATCTAAGGCTCGCCATATTTATCTTCTACAGAAAGTTATCATACCATGATAACTTTCCTAGAACATAAAAAACTAGAGATTAGTATAAAAGCTAATTTCTAGTTTTTTTCAAGCTTACGCTTACTTTTTTATAGTGATTAGTTCATCTAAAGAACAATCAAGATATTCGCAAAAATCTTCTAAATATTTAAATGAAATGGAATTTGTTTCGCCTTTAATAACTCTATTTAAATTCCTTGTAGTAATATCCATTTTGTGGCAAAGCCAGTATTTAGACTTATTTTGCTTTTTTAATAATTCTTCTATATTAAAAGTTAAAATAATATCACCTCCAATAAAAATTTTAATATAAAAAGTATTTGTAAATAAGATATTTACAAATACCCTAAAATAGATTATAATGAAACCAGTTAATTAAATTTAAGGAGTGATAAACAAATGAAGAAAAAAGAAAAAAATAACGGAATTACACTAATAGCATTAGTTGTAACAACTGTAGTTTTAATAATACTAGCAGGAATAAGTAT
>USDF01000062.1 GCA_900553405.1 uncultured Clostridium sp.
CAGGACTTGGTGGAGGACATGATGAAAGAGAACAAACATTAAACCAATTATTAGTTGAAATGGATGGATTCGCAGAAAATGAAGGAGTTATCGTATTAGCTGCAACAAACCGTCCAGACGTACTAGACAAAGCGCTACTTCGTGCAGGAAGATTTGACAGACAAATCGTAGTAGGAGCACCAGACGTAAAAGCAAGAGAACAAATATTAGAAGTTCATAGCAGAAAGAAAAGATTAGCAGATGATGTAGATTTAAGAGTAATTGCTAAAAATACATCAGGATTTGCAGGAGCAGACCTAGAAAACGTATTAAACGAAGCAGCTTTACTTGCTGCAAGAAGAAATTTACCAGAAATCGGAATGAAAGAAATAGAAGATGCTATGGTAAAAGTAACAATGGGACCAGAAAAGAGAACAAAAGTTAGAAACGAAAAAGAAAATAAATTAGTAGCATATCATGAAGCAGGTCACGCCGTTGTAAGTAGATTCTTACCAACACAAGACCCTGTTCATCAAATATCAATAGTACCTAGAGGAATGGCTGGTGGATATACAATGTATCGTCCAACAGAAGATAAAAACTTTATGTCTAAATCTGAAATGGAAGAGACAATTGTATCTTTACTTGGTGGTAGAGTAGCTGAAAGTTTAATTCTAAATGATGTATCAACAGGTGCAAGTAATGATATACAAAGAGCAACTCAAATTGCAAGAAATATGGTTACTAAATATGGTATGAGCGATAGAATTGGAGCAATAATGCTTGGCTCAGGACAAGAAGAAGTATTTTTAGGTAGAGATTTTGCACAAGCAAAAGAATACTCAGAAGAAACAGCAGCAGTTATAGATGAAGAAATTAAGAAAATAGTTGACAATGCATATAGAAGAGCAGAACAAATCTTAAGAGATAATATAGACAAATTACATGCTGTAGCAGGAGTATTATTAGAAAAAGAAAAAATTGATGGAGAAGAATTTGACGCCATCTTTAATAACTAGAAACATGACGCAAAGGGGACGCTTCCTTTTGCGTCAAATACAAATAAGTTAGAATAAAGAAGCAGTTTTACAATTGTTTCTTTTTATTTTGTATATTGTAACTAAAGTTTGGAAAAAATAATATAATATAATGATACATTGACAATGTATATACAATGTGCTACAATATAAATATATTATGAATGGAGGTGAATTTAATATGACTAAAACTGAAACAATTAATATAAGAGTAGAACCAAAATTAAAAAAAGAAGTAGAAGAAACATTAAATGAACTAGGAATGAATATAGCAGATGCAGTTACTATATTTTTAAAGCAAGTTGTATTAACAGAAAGTATTCCTTTTATGATAAAAAAACCAAAATTTAATGATGAAATGTTAGAGGCAATTGCAGAAGCTAACAGAATGATGAAGAACCCTGATAAATATAAAACATTTAATAGTGTAGATGAATTAATGGAGGATCTAAATGACAATGAATAAATACAAAATACAACGTACAACTAAATTTAAAAAATCATATAAAAAACTAATAACAAAGCAAGGATATGACGAAAAAGAATTTAAAAAAGTTGTTGAAATGTTAATAAATGATACAATATTACCAGAAAAATATCATAATCATTTATTAGAGCCAAAGAAAAATGGAATATGGGAATGTCATATAAAACCAGATTGGTTATTAGTATATATGAAAGATAAAAATACACTTATTTTATTATTAGTTGATACGGGAAGTCATTCAGATTTATTTAAATAAATTAAAAAAGGAAAAAGAAATATGATAGCATTAATTACAGGAGCATCTTCTGGAATAGGAAGAGATATGGGTCGAATATTGAATAATTTAAATTATGATATAATTATAACAGCAAGAAATGAAGAAAACTTAAAAGAATTAAAAAAAGAATTAAATGAGAAGAATAATAATAAAGTAGATATATATTTAGCAGATTTAAGCAAAGAAGAAGAGTGCTTAAAACTATATAATGAAGTAAAAGAAAAATACCAAAATATAGATTTACTAATTAACAATGCAGGATTTGGATTATGTGGCAAAATGATAAATACAGATTTAGAAACAGAAATGAAAATGGTAGATACAAACATAAAAGCAGTACACATTTTAACAAAAATGTTTTTAAAAGACATGGTAGAAAGAGATAGTGGAAGAATCCTTAATGTTGCATCTGTGGCATCTTTTATGGCAGGTCCATTAATGGCAACATATTATGCAACAAAAAATTATGTATTAAGGTTTAGCCAAGCTATAAGAGAAGAACTAAGAAAAGATAAATCAAATGTTAGAATAAGCGTTTTATGCCCAGGACCTGTAAATACAAACTTTAATAAAGTGGCAAATGTAAGATTTGCATTAAAAGGTTTATCTAGTGAATATGTTGCTAAATATGCAATAAATAAAACTTTAAAAGGAAAGTTTTTGATTATTCCAGGATGGAAAATTAAGATTGCTAGATTTTTAAGTAAAATATCACCAGACACAATTAGTACAAAAATATGTTACCATATGCAAAGTAAAAAAATACAAGATGCTTAGTGAGCATCTTGTATTTCTTTTTTTAGTGTTACATTTATAACAGTTCCTTCTTCTACAGAAGTTCCAGCCATAGGATCTTGTGAAAGAACAGTTCCTGTTCCAGTTACGTGAATATTTAAGTTTCTTTGTTTTAAAGCACTTTTTGCTTGTAAATAACTCATTCCTTTTAAGTCTGGTACTTCTTGTGATATTCTAGCTTCATTTCCTTCTGAATATAAATTAACAATAGATCCACTTACTAAAGCTGTACCTGGCTTTGGAACTTGGTCTGTTACTAGTAAAGAAGTATCCTCACCTGAAATATTGCAAGTAAATCCTGCGTCTTCAATTATTTTCTTAGCTTCTGCTAAAGTTTTATTTCTAACATCTAATAATGTAGTTGTAGTAATAGTATTTGTACCTTCATCAGAAGATAAATCATCTGATGGAACACCTAAATAAGGTAATACTTCACTTAGTATTTGAGAAACAACAGGAGCAGCTATTGTACCACCTTGATGTCCTGCCTTACCTTGAGGATCATATAATGTAACTAATGCAACTACTTCGGGATTTTGAACAGGTGAGATTCCAACAAATGATGCTACATACATTGCGTTTTCATTTGTAGAGTCTGGCTCTGAAGTACCTGTTTTTCCTGCTATACTATAACCTTTAACTTGTCCGTATCTACCAGTTCCTTCAGTTACAACAGATTCTAACATATTCATTAATTTATTAGATGTTTCTTTTGAAATTACTTGTCGTACATTAGTAGATGATATTGAAGTGATAGCACCAGTGTCTGGATTTTCAACCTGTTTTACAATACGTGGTTCAACTAGAACACCATTATTTGCAACAGAAGATACAGCAGTAATTAGTTGGATAGGAGTAACACGGAAACGTTGACCAAATGACATTGTTGCAAGTTCTATAGGTCCTACATCATCTAAATCCCAAAAATAGCTGTTAGCTTCTCCGGAAGTTGCAATTCCAGTTTTATCGAATAATCCAAATGCTTCATAATATTTATATAAAGTTTGAGCACCAATTCTCTTTCCAAGTTGCATTAACGCAGGGTTACAAGAATTCATTAAAGCTTGTCTTAAAGTTTGACTTCCATGAGTTGTTTGATATTTCCAACAATTAATTTTAATACCATTTATTAATTCATAACCTGAACAATAAAAATCACCCGGAGTATCTGTACTTACAACATTTTCTTCCAAACCTATAGCAGCAGTAATTATTTTAAAAGTAGAACCAGGTTCATAAGTATCTGAAACAGCCTTATTTCTCCACATTTTTATTAAAGAATTTACTTGATCTTCACTTGAAAGAGTATCCCAAGTACTAGAAAAACTGTCATTTGGAGTTCTTGGTGAATTTAAATCATAATCAGGATATGTAGCCATTGCCAAGATATCTCCAGTTGAAGGATTCATTATAATTACATTTCCACCACTTTTACAATCATTTTCTATACATGCTTGCTTTAAGTATTTTTCAGCAATAGTTTGAATATTAGCATCTATAGTTAAAGTTATGTTATTTCCGTTTTCAGCAGGTATATAAGTTTCATTTTTATCAGGTATTAATTGAGCTGCTGCATTTTCTATACTAGTGATTTTTCCAGATGTACCACTTAAAACACTATTCCATTTTAGTTCTATACCTTCTTGACCATCATTGTCTGTATTACAAAATCCAATTAAGTTAGAAGCAAGTGTTCCATATGGGTAATATCTTTTAACATCTTCATCTATATTAATTCCTGAATAAATTTCTATTTCTTTCATCCATTCTTGTAATTTTGTAATTTTATCTTTTTCAACTTTTTTAATTATAGTTTCAAAAGAATTTGAACTATTTACTTTAGTTAAAGTTTCCTCATAGTCTAATTCAAAAATTTCAGAAAATGCTTTTGCAACTTTTTCTTTATTTTCTTTTTTTATTTTAGAAGGATTAATACTAACTGTATCTACAGAAGCACTAGCTGCTAATAATTTTCCAGTAGAATCATATATATTACCTCTTTTAGCACTTATAACACGATTTGTAGATTGCTGACGATTAGCAGCTTCTTTTAAATCAGAACCTTTAATAAATTGCAAGTATGCTAGCCTTAATATAAGTAGCAAAAGTATAGCAAATATAATAAGCATACATATAAGTAAATTTTTTGACTTTACAGATTTTACATTTTTTCTTTCGACTTTAGAACTGACACTGTTAGAAGCTTTTATATTTTTTGACTTAGAGACTTTTTTTCTTTTATCCATTTTTTCACCATCTTTTACATTTGTATTTTATCAATAACATTGTACAGAAAATATGAACAAAAATCAATAGAAAATGGACAATCACATCAATTTATGGTAAAATGTTTAAGTAAAAAATAGAATTCAACCTAATAATAAGTTTTAATTAAGAAAGGAACAAAATAAAAAATGGAAAGTGCATATAATGAAACGATGTTTCTTTTAAAAAAATATAATATAACTGCTAATAAAAATTTAGGACAAAATTTCTTAATAGATGACGACGTAATAAACAGAACTGTAGAATCAGCCGAAATATCAAATGAAGATTTAGTTATAGAAATAGGTCCAGGATTGGGAACATTAACTTGTAAATTACTAGAAAAAGCTAAAAAAGTAATAGCAATAGAGCTTGATAAAAAAATGATTACAATCCTGAAAGATCGTTTTAATTTATATTCAAACTTTGAATTAATAAATGATGATGTTTTAAAAGTAAATTTACAAGAATTAATAAAAAAAGAGAAAAAAGAAAATGAAATAAAAGATGTAAAAATAGTTGCAAATCTTCCATATTACATTACAACGCCAATTATAATGAAACTATTAGAAGACAAACTAGATATAAAAAGCATTACAGTAATGGTACAAAAGGAAGTGGCAGAAAGACTTGCAGCAAAACCCGGAGAAAAATTGGCAGGTGCAATTACATATAGTGTACAATATTATTGTGAAACAGAACTAATTGTAAAAGTATCAAATCAAAGTTTTATACCTGCACCAGAAGTAGAATCTGAAGTAATAAACCTAAAAATAAGAAACACATCACCAGTAAAAGTAAAAGATGAGAAAACATTTTTTAAACTGATAAAAGTTTCATTTATGCAAAGAAGAAAAACTTTTCTAAATGGAGTTTCAAATAGTGGATTAATAGATAAAACAAAATTAAAACAAATTTTAGAAGAAATGAATATAAACGAAAATGTAAGAGGAGAAAATTTATCATTAGAGCAATTTGCAGAAATTTCTAATAAAATTTGTGAACTATAATACATGAATTTTATAAAACATATAATATAACAAATTTATTACATTTTATTTGTAAATATTGCATAAAAATAGAATTATGATATAATAAATTTAGATAATTATAAATAGGAGATAATACATGAATCAAATTTTAGTAACAGAAAAATTATATGTAACACCAGAACTACGTAGAAAAAAGAAATTGTTTAAATTGCAATTCTTTTTATGCGTCTTTTTAGCATGTTTATTATTTTCTTATTACATATATGCAGAATATGACAGAGGAAAGAGTGAAGAAGTATCACAAGAAATTCTAATGGGAATGACAAAAAGAAAAGAAGTAGATAATACCATTAAGAAAAAAGACAATGTAATAATTGTAGCACTAGATGATAGCAATGAAGTTATAAATATTCCAGAAGTAGTACCTCAAGAAGAAACGCAAGAAGAACAATCTACGGAAGTATATACAGCTACAGATGGAGAAGATTATACAATAGAGGCAACAGTTAGAGTTCCTAGGTTAAATATAGAATACCCAGTAATTAGTGAAACCTCAGAAAGACTTTTGAAAATATCTGTTAATAAATATTGGGGACCTGCTCCAAATGAAATAGGAAATTATTGTATAGTAGGTCATAACTACAAAAGTAAGAAAATGTTTGGACGTTTATCAGAAGTGGTTAGTGGAGATATTGTTGAATTAGAGGGCATTAATGGAAAAGTAGTTAAATATTCAGTATATGACATAAATGTAGTAGATCCAGATGACACAACATGTACTAGCCAATTAACGAATGGAAGGAGAGAAGTAACTCTTATAACTTGTACAAATTACGGAACACAAAGACTAGTAGTAAAAGCAAGAGAAGTTAAATAAAAAAGTAGCAATTAGGGACAGTACCCAATTGCTACTTTTTCTCAATTTTGGACATTCTATAATTGGAAAACCAGAATTAAGATTTTGTACGCAGTGTAAACTGCTACAAAATCTAATTTCT
>USDF01000063.1 GCA_900553405.1 uncultured Clostridium sp.
TATTTTAACAATACTTTACTTGTTAGTCAATACTTTTTTCTATTTTTCTTTCATACGTTTTTATGAATTTTAGATTTGTATTTAATTTATTTCAAAATTACTATTAACAAATTAAAATTTTAGCATGTATTAATATACCTTTTTCATAACTATCTCTACAATGTCTGAAACATACTCACCTATTACAGGAACATTTAATGTTACTATCTTCTGTAAAATCCATACAAGTATTGCTGTTATTAATGTTACTCCTATACCTATTCCTATACCTCTTGAAATACCTGAAATTAGATTTACTACTAATAATTTTTTTCTATTTCCCAACAACTGGCTAATCTCTATAATATTACTTTTTAACAAATTTCTATTTAAATTGTCTATTTGATCTATTAAAATACTCTCTTTCTCTTTTTCTTTTTTCTTTCTTTCAAACATAAAAATACACCCTTTATATTTAGGGTGTATTTTTTTTATGAAATTATACTTTATTTTTTATATTTCATTTACTATCAAATTATTTTCTTCATTTATTAAAGTATTCGTAGTATTTTTTCTATTTTCTATTTCATTTTTTGCTTTGTTTTCTTCTACCAATTTTTCTAATTTATTTATTAGTTCCTGTAATTTACTTACGTCTTTGCCCATCATTTCCCAATTGTTGCTTTCGTTTGAATTTGTTAAGTTATTGTTTGCATTTATTATTGTATTTATCAAATCATCTATTGTGTCTGTATTTTCTACTTCAATGTCAACAGCTTGTTTAGAAACTAAGTTAGTTAACGCTTGTTTTAAAGTATCTCCTATTGCAACTTTATTTCCTGATGCAACTATTACTTTTTTTAGTGTTGGTAGTGAATCTTTTTCATTAATATATTGAGTATATATTGGCTCTACATATAAAACTGTATCATCTAATGGAACAAGTACCATGTTCTTAATTATTTTTATTCCATTTACATTTAATGATTCTAATTCTTTTACAATTCTTTCATCTTGTGACAATTGTGTGTCTAATTGCATAGGTCCTAATATATTGGTATCTGCTTGATATTTGTATATCGTAAGTTTACTTTTTCCACTAGTATCACAAGTTCCTACTAAATATGAAATCAAGTTTTGTTTACCTTGTGGTGTATATGGAAGTACTAGTCCTAATTGCTCTTCATCTTCATTTGAAGTTTTAACCATAGTATAATATGGTTCTATATCTGTTCCAGTTTTAGTTACAACTTTTCCTACATTGTAATTAGCTATTTCCCATATATCATTACTTCTATATAATACATCAGCTTGAACATTATGATATCTAGCAATTATATCCGCTTGAATTTCGTATAAGTATTTTGAATATACAAAATGTTCACTTATATCTGCTGGTATTTTTTCTTCTAAGTCCATAAATAAATCTGGATAAATATTTTTGTAAGCCATTGCAATTGGATCTGTTCTATCTGTTATATAAAACGAAATTGTTCCATCATAACTGTCTATTAATACTTTAACTGAATTTCTTATATAATTCAATTCTATTTTGCTTGTAGCACTTTGTCTTATTGTTGTTTTTTGAGAATATGGATAACTGTCAGATATTGTATATGCATCTAATACCCATATTATTTTTCCTTCATCATTTACAACTGTGTATGGATTTTCATCATACATTAAATAAGGCATTACTGTTTTAGCTCTTTTTATTATATTTCTATTTGTTAGTATTTTACTTTCACTTGTTACGTTTCCTGAAAATGCTAGTTTTAAATCTCCTTCTTTAATCGCAAGTATCATTCTATCTAAGAAATTTAATTGTAATCCCGCTTCTCCACTATACACATTTTCTGCATTTTCTGCTTCTGCTGAATCTAATATTGGATAATCAAATTCTTTTTTGTCTTTACTATTTATAACTACGGTGTCGTTTGTTTGTGTTCCAAAGTAAATTCTTGGTTCTGTTATAGTAATTGCTTCGTTAGTTTTATCAAAACCCTTTTGCATATGGTTTAAAGTTCCATTTTCATTTGTAGTAGTTGCTGAAGTTATTATCGTACTATAGCCGTGTGTATATTCATAAGTTTTATTATTGTATGTGCCTGTGCTACTTATTATCTCTCTTGGTGACAAATACACTAATTTTTCTTCACCATTTATTAAATATTTTCCTACTTGAGTATCTCTATATGAATAATATCCTTTTGCTGTTTGTCCATTATTTAAATCCTTTAAAACAATGTCATTATTCATAATATTTACATTATTTAATACTTTATCATACTTTGTTATATCTTGACTAGTTATAGTTTCTGGAGTTTGCATGCTTATTTCTTGTGCATCTATTCCATAAGCATTTTTAGTATATTCTATGTTTGTTTCAATATATTTCTTTTCTTTGTCTAATTCATTTGTTGTAACAAAAGCTGATTGAAATATAATTAAAGTAAAGAATAGTCCTACTAAGTAAATAGGTACAATTCCTATGCATACTAAAACCTTTTTCTTTTTACCTTGTTTAAAGTTTTGTATACCTCTATATACAGAGAAAATCATAACTAGTGCTAAGACTCTATATCCCCATAATTTAATAATTACATCTGTAAGCCCTGCTCCATATAAAGAATATGATGTTTCTTCACTTTTTAGAGTTAAGAATTTTTCTGTACCAATATCTTGTGTTTTAATAAATACAAGGCTTGCAAGTAATAATGTAATTATCATAGCAAATGTTGTAATTTGTTTTATTATCACACTATTTTTTAATGTTTTTCTATCTACTCCATCAAAGAACATATTAAATGTTACAATATAGTAAATTGCTGTATATATTAATAATGCTATCATTGATATCATAAAATACCAAATTGTAAGTTCTATGAATGGTTTTTGGAATACAAAATAACCTATATCAAATCCAAAAATAGGATCTTGAATTCCAAATTGTGCACTATTAAAACATAATAACAATTTTTGCATAATAAAATTTGATGTTACTGCACTTACCAAAACTGCTACTATAAATGCTATTGATTTGTTTAATAATTTTGGCATTTCTTTGTTTTCTTGTTTAAAAAACTCTTTTAACGCTCTTTTAATTCTTATATTTGTAATATATACCATAGAATAAATAATTATAAAGTTAACAATTAATGTTATTGTCATATATTTTACATTTTGCCAAAATGCTGTAATGTATTTTTCGCCTATTTCTAAAGTTTCTAAATATGTTCCTCTAAATAGTATATATCCAATTACAGAAGAAATAAGTGCTACTATTAGTACAATAAATAACCTTGTTTTACTACTTTTAGTAATTTTGGCCGTTTTTTGTTTCTTTTCTTCTTTAACTATTTCCTCTTTTTCTTTCATTTAATACCTCCAAAATATTTCTATTTTAATCTAAGAAAGCATTTACAAAATCATTGCTATTAAAAATTTCCATATCATCTATTTGTTCACCAACACCAATAAATTTGATTGGTAAATTGTTTTCTTCTACAATTCCTATAGTTGCTCCACCCTTTGCTGTTCCATCTAATTTTGTTAGTACAAGTCCTGTTATATCTACAGTTTCTTTAAATGCTTTTACTTGCATTATTGCATTTTGACCTGTTGTTGCATCTAGTACTAATAAAATTTCTTTTGAAGCATTTGGAAGTTCCCTATCTATTACTTTTTTAATTTTTTCTAACTCATCCATTAGGTATTTCTTATTATGAAGTCTTCCCGCTGTATCACATATTAAAACATCTGCATTTGTTTCCTTTGCTTTTGCTATTGCATCATATACGACAGATGCAGGATCTGAACCTTCTTCTTTTTTTACTATATCGCATCCTGCTCTATTTGCCCATACTTCAAGTTGTTCTACAGCTGCTGCTCTAAATGTATCTGCAGCTGCAACTATAACTTTTTTTCCATCTTTTTTTAGTCTATTAGCCATTTTTCCTATTGAGGTTGTTTTTCCTACTCCATTAACACCTACAACTAATATTACAGATGGCATTGTTTCTAATTTTAAAGATGAGTCTTCTTTGTCTAATATTTCTTTTATAACATCTTTTAATGCTTGTTTTACTTGTGCCTCTTCTTGTATATTTTCTTTTTTTATTTTTTCTCTTAATTTTGAAATTATTTTTAAAGATGTTTCTGTTCCAACATCTGACATTATTAGTACTTCTTCTAGTTCTTCTAGTAGTTCTTCATCTACTTTTCTAAAATTACTAAATACATTATTTATTTTTTCATCAAATGATATTTTTGTTTTATTCAAACCATTTTTTAATTTATCAAAAAAGCCCATTTTTATACCTCTTCTCTTGTTTTTATAACTTTATGTATTATATCACGCTTGTTATATTTTGGCAAGAAAAAAGAAATTTAATAAAGAAAAGTAAGAGTTTTTAATTGCAAAACTCTTACTTTTTACCTTGTTAACTAATTTGTACGTAGCAATCCAGAAAATCTGTATCTAAATACACACTTTCGTCCGGCTGGAGAATATGGCGAATACGATGCTGATCAAATTTAAGATCATAACCACTAACCGTACCGCTATTTGTTACCCATACTCCATTTAACTTTGTGTAGCATTCAGCACCATAGGCATTAAAACACATTCCAAAATCGTATTGATGATGAAGTTCCTGAAATACCCGAATGATGCAGTTTGCTTCAGATGGAGCACATCTTTTTATATCGGTAAAACCGGCCTCTTTAATGCTTTCGAACATTGTTTGCAGAATTTCTCCAAACTGTGGAATTATAAATTCCTTTTCTCCGTCTTTGTCAGTGTAATACGCTTTACCATCGTGTTCTATAAGGGCATATTTATATAGCCCGATCTCCTGTAATGCAATTTTTTGCTTTTTTGTCAAATTCATTTAACTCAACCTCCTTAAACTTTTCTCGGAGGCCTACCCTCCGAGAATTATACAATCTTCCCATTGGGTACAATATAAAACTATATTTATTTTATCATAGTTTCCATAATTATGCAACTAATATTTTATTTTTTAATTATATGTCTATATTTTTCGTCATTTTTTTGCAAGTCCAAAAAACAGAATTATCATATTTACATTCTACAGAAAGTTATCATACTATGATAACTTTTCTAGAATATAAAAAAATTGCAAACCTCGGAAGACTTGCAATTACTGGAGCGGTTAAGCAACAGCTTACGAACCATAACACTCTCTTTCTAAAAACATTATATATGAATTCTTATTAAATTTCAATGGTAGTATGGAAAATTTTGTTATTCTATAGTATAATTTTGTTATGTAATAGATTCTTTATTGAGAGGTGATTATAAATGTTTGTTAATTATGCACATAGAGGTGCTTCTGCATACGCACCTGAAAATACAATGATATCATTTAGAAAAGCATTACAATTAGGTGCAAATGGAATTGAATTAGATTTACAACGAACAAAAGATGGAAAAATTGTCATTTTTCATGATAAAAATATTGATAAGAAATCCAATGGAAAAGGTAAAATTAGTGATTATACATATAAAGAATTATTAGATTTTGATTTTGGAAGTTGGTTTGATATAAAATATAAAGATGAAAGAATTGTTTTATTTGAAAATTTTGCCAAAGAATTTTTATCAAAAAATTTAACTTTTGCTATAGAATTAAAACAAGAAGGAATAGAAAAGGATGTCTTAGATATTATAAAAAAATATGCTACGCACGATGATATTTATATAACATCTTTTAATTTTAATGCTCTTAATAATGTTAGGGCGATAGATTCAAATATAAAATTGTCTTGGTTAATCGAAGATAGAATAAACATTGATAATATAAGTAAATTACTAGAAATTAATGGGATTCAAATATGTCCTAATGCAGAAGATGTTACAATAGAAGATATAAAATTAGCAAATAAAAGTGGAGTTAGAGTAAGACTTTGGGGAGTTTCTAATGAAGATATAATGAGGAAAGCTTTTAATTTTAATATAGACGGAATGACTGTTAATTTTCCAGATAAACTTAAGGAATTAATGGAGGAAAAATATAATGGATGTAAATTTTAATGATGAAATTATTTACGAAACTAAAAATTTTATAGTATGTATACCTAAAATGCCACATATTCCAAGAAAAGATGGTGGGCATATTTGGATAAGAGCTAAAAAAAATAAATTTTGTAGTAGATTAGATTTAAATCCTAAAGAAGCAACAGAAGTGATGAGACTAACAATGTTAATTAGCGAAGCAATGATAAACGGAATGAAAAATAGGAATATTAGTATAGAAAAAATAAACTATCAAGAAAATGGTAATTGGGCATATCGTAAAGGAAAAAATCCAGTTTTCCATATACATTTATATGGAAGAACAATAAATTCAAAAACTCAAACTTTTGGAGAAGCGCTACTATTTCCGAACAAAGATACAGGTTTTTATGATAAATTTGAATCTTTTAATTTTGACGATATAAGGGAGATAAAAATAAAAATCCACGGGTAAAACCCGTGGATTTACTTATCGGCCTATAAGGCCTTAT
>USDF01000064.1 GCA_900553405.1 uncultured Clostridium sp.
GCTCACCAGAATCAAGTAATATAGATACAGCAAGCCAAAATAATTTTAAAAATAACACAAAAATATATGGAGATGCAGT
Organism: uncultured Clostridium sp.; assembly: GCA_900553405.1. Classification (GTDB taxonomy): domain Bacteria; phylum Bacillota; class Clostridia; order TANB77; family CAG-508; genus UMGS1663. The sequence continues at coordinate 80 of USDF01000064.1, forward strand.
AAGAGAAACAACAAGTGCTAATGCAGGAACATCAAATTCAGGCTGGTACACAAGCTCATGGAACTCAGACTACTCTAGCTTCCCAGCGCTTAACTATCCGTTCTTCAAACGCGGCGGTAATTTATGGGATGGCACTGGTGCGGGTGCATTTGCGTTCAGTCGTCATGGGGGTAGCAATTACGTCAGTGGTTTGCGCGCCGTTCTTGTCGGTGTTTAGGGCTCACTTTAAGATTTCCTTGTTCCTTTTTTCCTTTTAAAAAAATTTTTTAAATTTGTAAAAGATAAAATTTAATAGTAATAAAAATAAAAAACACCTTTTTTCAGCGATTATTATAAAGGGTAAATGAAAAAAATACGGGGAAAAATTAAAAATGAACTTTAATCATAAATAATTCAATAGGGATTAAGCTGTAACTACTCTAACTTCCCAGCGCTTAACAATCCGTTCTTCAAACGCGGCGGTAATTTATGGAATGGCACTAATGCGGGTGCATTTGCGTTCAATCGTAATAATGGAAATAGCAATTACAACAATGGTTTGCGCGCCGTTCTTGTCGGTGTTTAGGGCTCACTTCGATACAAAAAGAAATGAAAATTTCTATCCCAGATGGGTATTACTTTAAGGAGTATGCCGAGAGTTTAAACATAAAAAAATAACTACAGGACATGTATCAAAGAAGCTTAATTCCTTTGGTATAAACTAGATTTTATATCATAAACACATAAAAAATATGTTTGTTTTAGTAGTAAAATGGCGAAAATCCAAACATAATTGTAAAAATTCCACAAAAATACTTAGTACTTTTGTGGAATTTTATTATTCATATCATATATTAGGTCTTTTTCAATTTTGTTGTATGTGTTATTTGTGTATAAAAAATCACATGAATTATATATTTTTTGCCTTAAATTATAAGAATTGCAATGAATAGCATGTCCCGACCATGAATTTAATTTTTGAATAGTTAAAGGAATATCTAAAGTCTTATTATAAAAAGCAGTATTCCAATTTTTAACATTTTTCTTTATTTTCTTTTTACTATTAAGTCTTAATAATTTATGTGTAGTAAAAATTCTATATCCACAAAAATTAACTCCCATAGAAGCAGGGTAGTATTTAGATTTTTCATTTAAACATAAATGCAATTTGTTATTTAAAAAGACTTCTATTTGAGATTTTATTTTTATACAATCTTTTTTAGTAGGCAACAAAAGTATAAAATCATCCATATATCTTGTATAATATTTTAATTTTAAAGTTCTTTTAACAAATTGATCTAATTCATTTAAATAGATATTGGCAAAAAATTGACTTGTGTAATTTCCAATAGGAATACCAATATTGTCTATAAAAATTCTTTTATCAAAAATAAGTAATTTAGTAAAAGCAAGGAGTTCTTTATCTTGAATATATTTTTTCATAATATTATATAAAACATTAGTATCTATATTATAAAAGAATTTCTTAATATCACATTTAAGAACCCAAAAGTTTCCAATATTTCTATTAATAATTCTCATTTGCTTTTGTACTTCATTTGCAGATTTATGAGTACCTTTATCTTTTAAACAAGCAAAACTAGTATCAATAAACTTAGGAACAATATATGGTTTTATGAATTCTTCAACATACCATTGGTGAACAATTCTATCAACATAAGGAAGAGCTTTTATAAGTCTTTCTTTAGGTTCATAGATAGTGAATTCAAAATAATTTCCTAAATGATACTTTTTATTTTTTATATTATTTAACAAATTAACTAAATTATTTTCTAAATTTATTTCAAAGTTGATAACTTCATTTTTATAAGATTTGTGAATTTTAGCTCTTTTATGTGCTTGAAATAATTTTTCAAAAGTTAAATTTTTATAAAAACAATTTTTTATTTTTTTAGGCATGAGTTAATCCACCCGCCTAACATATTACAAATATCTGTAATTAATATGCTCCAAGTTTGATAATTTTGCATAGATATATATTTATATTTGTAAGATAATCTAATATAAACTTTAAGAATATCTAAAATAATATCAAATTCATTTAAATATTTTAATTTTTCCTGTTTATTATATGTTTTAATAGAATACATTAATAGCCTAAATCCGCTATATAAAGAACTTTTGATTTCTTTTACAAGGCAAAAAGTTTCAGATTTAGGATATTTTCTTACAATATCATTTGAATAATATATAAGTTCTAAATATTTTTGATATATTAATAAGTTAGATTTATTATTATTATTATTTTTATTTTCCATTCTCAATACTTCCTATTATATTTTTAGATTGTAATTTTACATTATCTATAAATTCATAAGCCTCTTTTATAGATAATGACTCTGTATCTATTCTGGATATCTCAGTAAGTAAGTTCTCAATATTTTGATTAACATGATAATCCGAAATAGAATATTTTTGGCTAGAACTCGGATCGACAATATTTAAGTTATAAGGCGTTTGCTTAATAAGGTTTATATATTTATTCAAGGAATTTATAGGAAAACCACATTTAACTATGTCATTAACAAAGCAGGTTAACTTTAGATTAAAAAGTTTAGATGCTATTTTTGCATCATTATCTAGAAATATAAAAAATATTCCAGATTTAAATAAAAATAGTGTATTTTCTGAATTAGATTCAGTAGATTTTAAAAATAAATATTGATCATATAATTTACTCATTTGTGCAACCTCCAATTATAGACAAATTTTACCATAATTTGACAATTATTACAATCATAAAATATCGACAAAATTCGACCAAAAAATATTTTAAAAAATTAAAACTTTTGTTTGACATTCTTTTGTTTGTATGATATGATATAGAAAATTAAAATTAGGAGTGATGTAAATGAAGGCAAAGAAAGATCCTATGCAATTAAATAGAAGAGAAAAATCAATATTAAATTTTATTGAAAAACAAGTTAACGAAAAGGGATATCCACCATCAGTTAGAGAAATAGGAAAAGCTGTTGGTTTAAGTTCAACAGCAACAGTACACGGATATTTAGCTAAACTTGCTGAAAAAGGATATATTAAGAAAGAAGATCAAAAGGGAAGAACACTTCGCTTACTAAAGGGAGCAGACAATAAAGAAAAAATAAAAGAAGATAAAAACTTCTATTTAGGCAGAGAAATGGTAGAAGTGCCAGTTATAGGTAAAATAACTGCAGGTGAACCAATTTTAGCTGTAGAAAATATTACAGATACTTTCCCAATTCCAATAGATTTTGTTGGAAATTCAGAAAGCTTTATGCTTACAGTTCGTGGTGAAAGTATGATAGAAGCTGGAATTTTAAATGGTGACTATATTTTGGTTAAAAAACAAAATGTGGCTAATAACGGAGAAATAGTAGTAGCCCTAATAGGAGATGAAGCAACAGTAAAAACATTTTACAAAGAAAAAGATCATATTCGTTTACAACCAGAAAATAGCACAATGGATCCAATAATAGTTCCAAATTGTGAAATTTTAGGAAAAGTAGCTGGTGTATTTAGAAAAATGTAAAAATAAAATAGAATGGAGAATAAAAAAATGGCAAGAATGAAAACATTTTTTATCTATTTCTTATTAGTAGTTTTGTTTTTTATATTTTCACAAGTTATGATATATATTGCAATAAATACGACATATAAATATAAAAGTGTGGAAATATTAACAACAATTCCAGTAGAAGCGAAAGTAGAAGCAACATCTATAAATGGAAAAGCAAAAGTAAAAGTTACAAATAATACAGAAACAACTATAGAAAATAAGTACATAGAAATAGCATGTTATTCTAAGCATGATATTTTAATGGGAACAAAATATATAAAAATAGATAAAATAGATGCAAAAGATGAAAAGGAATTTGAAGTTCGTTTTAATTATAATAGAGTAGATAAAGCGGTTATAAATATAGTAGATGAAAAAACACTTGAAGAGAATAATGTAAAAGAGGAAGATAAACTATCTGACCAAGAAAGAGGATTAGCTGCAATGATATCAGCATTAATATTACTTTATTTTGTTTAGACTTTATTTAAAAATAAAAAATAGGATTTTTTAAGTTTTAGAGTTTCATTTTACATATATATATTATAAAGTTTTTAACGAGAAAATAAAAAATGAGAGTTTGTATAATTAAACTATATACAAATTCTTATTTTTTTTATAAGAAAAGTATTACAATATACTATTGACTTTTAAGTAAAGTATTGTTAAAATAATTCACAAAAGAAAGTAACAACTGATAAACATAAAATTATATATAAAAAATTTATCATACTATGATAAATTTCTGTAGAAGATAAATATGGCAGAAATTAGATTTTGTAGCAGTTTACACTGCG
>USDF01000065.1 GCA_900553405.1 uncultured Clostridium sp.
AATTTTCTTTTGTTTGTTTTAATTTTTCACTTGTGTTTACTATTGTTCCGTCTGCCTCTACCTTTGTAAATTCTCCTTGTTCCACATTTTCTGTTGTTGTTCCTCCAACATTGTTATTTTCCTTGTTTCTTGTTGCAAACCATATTATTGTTATGATTAATGCTGACACTATTACTAATATTAGTAACATTCTTTTTTCTTGTTTTTTCATTTGTTTCCTCCTTGTTTTTTCTTTTACTTTTTTACATTATGAACATTTTGTTGTTATTTATTCATGTATTTTATATGTACATTATGTTTATTAGTTGTTACTTTCTTTATACTAATTCTACTAATAAATTTTTATTACGTCAATAAATTATTACTTTTTTTTTTGAAATTTTTGTTTTAATTTTAACTTTACCTTTCTTGTCTATTTTTATTGTAATTTCTCCATTGCGGTCTGTACGATATATTTTTGTATTTAAACTTTCTAGTCTATTTAAAACACCTACATTTGGATGACCAAATGTATTTTTTTCTCCAACTCCTATTAATGCAATTTGAGGTTTTACTTTTTCTAAAAATTCTATTATGCTTGAAGACTTTGAGCCATGATGTGCTACTTTTAATATGTTTGAATTTAAAGTATTGCTATTTTCATATTCTTTTAAAATTTCATTTTCTGCTATTTTCTCGATATCTCCTGTAAGCAAAATTGAAAAACTTTTATAATTTAGTTTAGCAACTATAGAATTATTATTTATTGCATTTTCTTTTATTCTCTCGTCTTTCGGCCATAAAATGTTTAGCCAAATATTTTCTTCAATTTTCAGATTATCTCCTTTTTTCACTACATAAACTTTTAGCTTTTTATTTTTTACAATTTCTTTAAATCTTTTGTAATTTTCATTTTCTTCTTGCTTACAAATGATTACTTTTTTAGCTCTTAGTTCTTCTAACACACTTAAAATTCCTCCAACATGGTCTGAGTCAAAATGAGATATTATAACATAATCCAATTTTATTATTCCTTTATTTAAAAGATATGGAATTAAAGTTTGTTTACCTATATTAAAAGCTGTTTCATCTCTTGAACCTCCTCCATCTACTAAAATATTTTTTCCTTTTGGCGTTGAAATAAGCATAGAATCTCCTTGTCCTACGTCTATAAATGATATAGTAAATGTTTTAGGTATAAAATTTAGAATTAAATTTAAAATAATTACAATTATTATAAGTATAATAAATATTTCTTTATTTATTCTTTTGACTGCTATTATTTTACTTTTTACTAAAACAATGTAAATTAAAAATAAATAATAGATAATTATTAGATATATTTTAGGTGTTGGAAAATAAACTTTAGAAAGTGGCAACTCTGCACAAAAATGTGCTATTTGAGCTAATACACTTAAGAATATCTGTAGGAAAAAGAACATTACTTTTGAAATAGGACTAATTATATATGAAGCAAACACAGATAAAAAGCCGAGTATTATTATAATTCCTATTATTGGTGATATTAATAGATTTGAAATAATAAATATGAATGACATTGTATTGTAGTGAAATAAAACTATTGGAAATATAACTAGATTTGCACTTATTGTAATAAGTATAGTATCAAGTATTTTTTCTTTTATTTTATAGATTATTTTTTTGAATTTACTACATTTGTCTTCTTTTTCCTTTTTAAATTTTTTCAAAATTGGATAAATAAGTACTATTCCTATAGTTCCTCCATACGAAAGTTGCAAACCAATATCTAAAATGAAATATGGATTTATAATTAGAATAACTAAAAACGAAATACTTATACTTCCTAATATATGTGCTTTTTTATGAAGTAAACTTGCCAAAATAATGTATGAACTCATAAAGCATGCTCTCGTTACAGAAGCTGTTTTACCTGTAAGAATAATAAAAAATAATAAAATTAAAATTGTTACTATTTTCGACATTTTTTTACTAATTTTTACTTTACTTATAACAAATGTTATTCCTAACATTACATATGATACATGCATACCCGAGATTGCTAAAACATGTGATAAACTGCTATCTCTAAAGTCTTCTTGTATTTCTTTTTGAAGATTACTTTTTTCTCCTATTAGCATGCCTGAAAGTAATTCACTTGTTTCATTAGGTAAGTTTTCCTCTATCTTTCCTTTCATAGAATTTCTAAATTTGTTTGCTATTAAATCAATTACACCTACATTATTTTTATTTATAGTTTCTATATCTTTTTTATCTACAGTTACAATTCCATATATGTTTTTCGACTTTAGATATTGTTTATAGTCAAAACCACCTTCGTTTCTAGCAGTACTCGCTTCTTCAAAGTTTCCTTTTACTATAATTTCATCTCCATAATTTAATTTTTCTTTTTCTTTTTTTACATTCAATTGTAAATTAGTGTTTTTATATTTTTTATTTCCATTTATCTCTTCTACTTTTAAAATATATTGATTTTTATATTGTTTATCTATAGGATTTGAGATAATAGTTCCTACTATTTCAAGATTTTCTCCAACATTTTGGTACTTTTCATTAAAAGATTTTTCTAACAATGTAACATGTATATTAGATATTAGAACACTTATCAAAAATAAAACTACATATTTTCTTACTTTTATTTTCTTTTTTATAGTTAGATACATACACGTAAAAATTAAAGGTATAACAAAAAGGGCTATACTTATTTTAAAGTATAACCCCCATATTACTCCAAATATCCATGCAATAGTTATGAAAAATAATTCCATATAAACTCCTTGTATTTTTATTTGCCCCTATTTTAAATTAATCTTCTTGCTGTTTCATATCTTGTATTATAACTTCCTGATAATAATGTAGAAATTTTAACACAATATCCTGTTCCTGAAGATGCATGAATGAAGTTTCCATCTCCTATATAAATTCCACAATGTCCAATTCCATCCATTGTTTCATAATCTTTAAAAAATACTAAATCCCCTGGTTCTAACTCTTCTTTTGATACATATGTACCATTGCTAGATTGTGCTCTAGCTGAGTGGCTTAAAGATATTCCAAAGTTTTTATATACATACATTGTAAATCCTGAACAATCAAATGTAGAAGGTCCAGATCCACCATATACATACTTGCATCCTAAAAATTGTTTTGCATATTCTGCAATTTCTTCTCCTTTTGAAGATGAAGTTGTAGTATTTTCACTTGTTTGCACTACTTGATCTGTTTGTACTATCTTTTCTGTTTCTTCTGTTGTTCTTTCTTCTGCACCTCTTGAAGTCGTTTCAGCCTTGCTTGCTGATAGTAATCTTTTGGCAATATATCCTTGTGTTCCATTTCCTAATTCTACTTTATACCAGTCTCCAGACTCTGCTATTGCTGTTACTTGATTGTTTTGTACTAATGTATCTACTACTTCATAAGTTGTTGAAGGTCCTTTTCTAACATAAATTGATGGTGAGTTTACGTACAATACTTTCTTTTCTATTTCTTGTTCTCGTATATCATTGTTGTTTGTTTTATCATCATTTTTTGTAGTTGTTGTATTAGTTGTTTCCTCTTTTAATACATCTTTTCTTACCCAAGCATTTATATCATCTGTTTGGATGTATACCCAGCCTTTTACTTCATCTAATACTGTAACTTCAACACCTTTATTTAATTTTCCTATTTTACTTGAATTTATTAATGGTAAAATATATGCATCAGAATTTGATTTTAATGTTTGTTTACCTATAAAACTTTCTTCCTTCGTTTCTTCTACTACATTATTAGAATTATTTTCTGTAGTAGTATTCGTTTCTTCATTTACAGGTTGTTCTTGATTTGCACTCGTTTCCTCTTTAGCTGGTTCTTCTTGGTTTGTAGTTTCTTCAGTCTTTGGTTCTTCAGTTTTAGTTTCTGTAGTATCTTCATCAACTTTTATATAATCTTTGTGCACAAAACCTGTCATTTTATTAACTTTTACTTTATACCAATCTCCAGATTCTTCTATAATTTCAAGTTTTTCTCCTTGATTTAGTAATTCTAAAACTGTTGAATCTGTAGATGCTTCTTTTCTTAATTTTAGTGTATCTGTATTTACAATAGCAGTAGTTGCCATACATGTTGTAGAGCAAATTAAGCTAATTAATAACGCCATTATTCCTATCACTATTTGTTTTTTATAATTCATTTTAACCATCCTCCTAATTTCTGTAGAGAAATTATGGTTATAGTATATATTTAAAAGTAAAAAAAGTCAATTGCAATTGACTTTTTTATAAGACTTTATAAATGGCAATAATAAATTTCCGGTTTATTATGCACATATTTCACTTAAGA
>USDF01000066.1 GCA_900553405.1 uncultured Clostridium sp.
TTAAGTGAAATATGTGCATAATAAACCGGAAATTTATTATTGCCATTTATAAATAGTAAAAAATATCATATAAATATTGACTTTTATAGAAGTATATGGTAGAATAGTTAAGCATATGTGGAGTGCATATGCTTTTTAAAATAGTTAAAACTTAAAAAATAAACAAAAAAGTAGAACAGTGGAGGTGTTTTAAAATGGCTGCAAAAGGAGCAAGAGAACCAATTACATTAGAATGTACAGAATGCAAAAGAAGAAATTATATGACAGAAAAAAACAAAAAAAATAATACAGACAGATTAGAAATCGTTAAATATTGCAAATACTGCAAAAAACGTACAACTCATAAAGAAACAAAATAGCCTTTTTAAGGAGGAAAAAGAGAATGCCAAAGGAAGCAAAAAGTAAAAAAGATAAAAAACACTTTTTTAAAGATTTTAAAGCAGAACTTAAAAAAGTTATTTGGCCAACACCAAAGCAATTAGTAAATAATACAGTTGCAGTTATTACAATTGTATTAATTACAGCAGCTATAGTTTTTGTACTAGATTTTGCATTTGAAAAAATGAATACATTTGGTATAAACAAATTAAAAGCTAAAGTAGAATCAAAAAATGAAACGGTAAATAGTCAAGTAATAAATGATGAAAATTCAAATGCAGAAGAAGTATCTGAAAATACTACTGTAGTTGAAGAATAAAGGAGGCTTATCTTTATGTCTCAAGAAACAGAAAACTTAGAACCAAAGTGGTATGTAGTACATACATATTCTGGATATGAGAACAAGGTAAAAACAGACCTAGAAAAAACAGTAAAAAATAGAGAGTTAGAAGATTACTTTTTTGAAATAGTTGTTCCAATGGAAGAACAAATAGAAATAAAAAATGGTAAAAAGAAAACAAATCTAAAAAAAGTTTTTCCTGGTTATGTTTTAGTTAAAATGATAGTAACAGAAGCAACTTGGTATATAGTAAGAAATACTAGAGGAGTTACAGGTTTTGTAGGCTCTGGAACAGATCCTATTCCACTTACAGAGGAAGAAATTAGACAAATGGGATTTGAGCTACCAAGCGTAAATGTTGATTATGTAGAGGGTGACTCAGTATCTATTACAGGAGGATCTTTTGATGGATTTGTAGGAACAATACAAGAAATCAATAAAGATAAACACAAAGTAAAAGTGTTAGTTTCTATGTTTGGAAGGGAAACTCCAGTAGAAGTTGACTTTTCACAAGTTACAAAAATTGTTTAAAATGGAAACAAAACTAGCCAAAGGTTAGAAGTAGTAACCAAATTAATAAATAATCTATAATTATTAGATGTAATATACATCAAAACTTAAAGGAGGTGCAATAAAATGGCAGAAAAAGAAATTAGTAATTTAATCAAATTACAAATTGAAGCAGGAAAAGCTACTCCAGCTCCACCAGTTGGACCAGCATTAGGATCTAGTGGTATTAATATTATGCAATTCGTTAAAGAATTTAATGATAGAACTGCTAGTCAAGCTGGAATGATTATACCAGTAGTTATAACAGTATATAAAGATAAAACTTTTTCTTTTATAACAAAAGTATCACCAGTAGCAGGATTAATTAAAAAAGCGATTAAAATACAAAAAGGTTCTGGAAAGCCAAATAGGGATAAAGTAGGAACTATAACAAAAGCACAAGTAGAAGAAATCGCTAAAGAAAAAATGCCAGACTTAAATGCAGCATCATTAGAAGCAGCAATGAGTATGGTAGCAGGAACTGCAAGATCTATGGGTGTTGTAGTTGTTGATTAATAAAAATTATGGGAGAAACTTATAAAAGGTTTCGTTAATACCAAAGGAGGAAAGAAAATGGGAAAAAGATTCGAAGAATCTTCAAAGCTTGTTGATAAAAACAAACTTTATGATGTAAAAGAAGCATTAGACTTAATCGAAAAAATGCCAAAAGCAAAATTCGATGAAACAGTTGAATTACACGTTAAATTAGGTGTAGATTCAAAACACGCTGACCAACAAGTAAGAGGTACAACAGTACTTCCAAATGGTACAGGTAAAACACAAAAAGTATTAGTATTTGCCAAAGGACCAAAAGCAGAAGAAGCTGAAAAAGCAGGAGCTGATTTTGTTGGTGCAGAAGAATTAATACCAAAAATTGAAAAAGAAAATTGGTTTGACTATGATGTAATCGTAGCAACTCCAGACATGATGGGTGTTGTAGGTAGATTAGGTAAAGTATTAGGACCAAAAGGATTAATGCCAAACCCTAAATCAGGAACAGTAACAATGGATGTTACAAAAGCTATAAACGAAATTAAATCTGGTAAAGTAGAATACAGATTAGACAAAACAAATATTATTCATTTAGGTTTTGGAAAAGTTTCATTTGGTGCAGAAAAGTTAGCTGAAAACTATGATGCAATAATGAGTGCAATTATAAAAGCAAAACCAGCAGCAGCAAAAGGACAATACATTAAGAGTGTTGCTATTTCTACAACAATGGGACCTGGAATGTATATTGATCAAAAATAATTATAGTAGCCAAAGAAAGTAGGCAAAGAAAATAAGTCCTACCGAGGCAAATAGAGAATCGGAAAATAAAATCCAATCTTTATATGCCTTGTAAATGGCTATAAGATTGGATTTTTTATATGTTAAATATGTATCTATTGAAAAATAGTCATATAGAGAAATCTTATTAATTCTAGGAGGTGAAAATTTAAAAATGGCAAGTGAAGTTATTTTAAAACAAAAAGAAGAAGAAGTAAAAGCATTAGCAGAAAAACTTAAAGATGCAAAATTAGTACTTTTAACAGATTATAGAGGAATTTCTGTAGAAGCAGTTACTGGATTAAGAAACACATTAAGAGATGCAAAATCTGAATATAAAGTTATCAAAAATAACATTATAAAAAGAGCATTAGATGCAAATGGAGAAAGTGGTTTAGATGAAGTTCTTGAAGGACCAACAGCAATAGTAATTGCTGAAGAAGACTATGTAGATCCATTAAAAGCAATCTATAATTTCTCAAAAGAAAATGATTTCTACAAAATTAAAGGTGGTATAGTAGAAGGAAAAATAATGACAGCTGAAGAATTAATTGCTTTAGCAAAATTACCATCAAGACAAGAATTACTTGGTATGCTTGCAGGTGGATTACTTGGAACTATTTCAAAATTCGCTGTTGCAATTGATCAAGTTAGAATGCAAAAAGAGAACGCTTAATTTAAAATTAGAATTACTTAAAAAAAATATTTAATAAAGAGTTGTGAACTTAAATCACAAGAAAGTAAAAAAATATTAGGAGGAAATAAAAATGATAGAAGAATTATTAGAAAAAATCGACAGCTTAAAAGTAGCTGAACTTGCTGAATTAGTAAAAGCAATTGAAGAAAAATATGGAGTATCTGCAGTAGCAGCAGCTGCACCAGCAGCTGGAGCAGCAGGAGCTGCAGCAGCAGAAGAAAAAACATCTTTTGATGTAGTATTAAAAGACGCTGGAGCAAACAAAATCCAAGTAATCAAAGTTGTTAGAGATGCAACAGGATTAGGATTAAAAGAAGCAAAAGAATTAGTAGACGGAGCACCAAAAACAGTTAAAGAAGGAGCTTCTAAAGAAGAAGCAGAAGAATTAAAAGCAAAATTCTCAGAAGCAGGAGCAGTTGTTGAATTAGCTTAGTCTATAAAGAAAAAAGAAATCACTAATTATTGGTGGTTTCTTTTTTTTATATTCTAGGAAATTTATTATAATATGATAAATTTCTGTAGAAGATAAATATGGCGAGCCTTAGATTTTCTTAAAATTTACATTTGC
>USDF01000067.1 GCA_900553405.1 uncultured Clostridium sp.
TAACACAATCGTTTGCTCATTACAAGGGATTTTAGAATATCGTTGCATGAAAAAAAGCCCTAGCTTTATATTAGCCAAGGCTTATAATATGTTGCTTTTTAATAGCTGCTTATTCGTTGTCTTTATCATCCTGAAAGTATTTTTTTATGATTGCTTCATCGATTTCTTTATCATGTTCATTCAAACGGCTGGTGATCGCTTTAGCAATTATTGCTGCATATTCTTCAGGGAATCTCATTTCTGGTTCTAAAGCTTCTTTAATTTTGGTTTCATTATAGTAGATATTTTTGCCAATGCGACAATTTACTTCCCAATTGGGGATTACCATATGCCATGTTCTTCCGAATTCAGTTTCAGCGTAGCATACAAGAATGCAATCGAATTGATAGCATCCGATGATTACATCAATGCTTATCATGTGACTTGTTTCTTCTTTTAAGGTGATTTTTGATTTCATGTTTCTATTATCCTTTCTTAAAAATTATTCTTTCATTATTTCTTCCCATTTTGACGCTGCTGATTCTTCCATGCTTTCTATTACATGGGCGTAGGTTTTTAAAGTAAACTCTACTGTTGAATGGCCAAGTCTTTTGGAGATTACTTTTATGTTTACACCATTTTCCAGCAAAAGGGTTGCATGGGTATGTCTCATGCAGTGGATCCTGAAATTTTCCGGTAAGGATGCTTTTTTAATCATCCGATACCAATAATATTCCCTGAAGTTATTTGGTTCTAATTTTTTACCTGTACCGGATGTAAATACCAAATCATTTTCTTGATGAAAATACTCCTGGTGGTTTTCTTGAAAGCTATTCTGAAATTCTTTGAACTCTTTAAGTTTGTTTATTGTTTCTGAGTCCAATGTTATTTTCCGATAGCTGTTTTCTGTTTTCAGCACCCATTTCACTTGCAGATAATGTTCATCAAAATTTATGTCACTCCATTTTAAGCTGCATATTTCTGATATTCGCATTCCCGAAGCAAATCCAAGACTTACCAAAGCGTAGAATTCTTGCTTATAGTATTTTCGTTCACGGTCGAATTTTTTATTTGAATACTGATCAAAGTACTTTCCTTGTTTAATTATTTCAAGGAAGTTATGAATACCTTTACAGTCCAATACAACAATTGAGTCTTTAGGAACTTTAAATGGTCTGACTTTAAGTACTGGATTACTTTTTATCAAATCGTTTTCCATAGCACTTTTAAGAACCATACCTAAGACTCTTCGAAATGAGTTGACAGTTCTTGCTGCTAACTTTTTGTGGTTTTTATTTCCAAAGTATCTTAAATTACGTAGCAGCTCCTGTACTTTGATTGGTGTTATGAGATTCAGTTTTTCGTTTCCAAAATCATATTGTACGATATGATCTTTATCTGTTTGTATGTCACAAGTAAAGTGTATATATTTTAGGATATGAGTATACCATATGAAGGTATTTTCGGATACCATTGGCTGTGCAACTACGTTTAGCCATTTTTCTACCCAGACTTCTAAATTCATGCCAGGTTCTATGGTTTTACTTTTTAGCTCTTCTGTAAAATCTTCTATTTTTTCTCTTAAGTTTTTTTGAGTTAATGCAGAGATCCATTTTTTCTTTTTTTCGCCCTGTTCATTATTATATGTACCTACCCATACCCAACGTTTTCTTTTCTCTAAGTAGAATATACTCCCTGCATTGCTTTTATTGTTCATTATACTCACCAAATTCTTCTTCTATCCATTTCATTGGTATAAGAAATTTTCTTCCTATTTTTTTTGCAGGTATGTTACCTGCCCAGATTTGTTTGTATATGGTCATGCGATTTATTGTATTAGGTCCAAGAAACTCCAGAAGCTGGTTGATTGTTAAAAATTTAGGTTTTCTTTTTGCCATTGTTGTTTTCTCCTTAGAATTGATCCATGAGTATATCTACAAATTTTTGTTCTTTTAAAGTTTTTATATAGAAATTACTTAGTCCCGGATGATTTATTATTTCTTCATACGTTTTTGAACTCAAAAGTTTATATGAAAATGCATTTTTATCAGGATAATTTTGTAGTGTCTTTTCAAATAAAGCTTGCTGTTGTTTTGGAGTCATACTAACAATCTTATTGTAAATTTTTTCATTAAAAGTTTCTTGTAATTTAGGCTCTTGTTCTTTGGGTGCATCAAGCATTTCTTGGTTATCAGGTTGATGTGTCTGTGATTTTTTCTTAGTAAGTCTATTGATGAGTTCTGGATCGCACCAGCCTTTTCTCAAAGCATTAGAAGCATAGGCTTTTAATGAAGTCTTGATTTTTTTATTATCATATTGATATTTTACGTATTCATAAACTTGAATTAATCTTTCTTCTCCATATTCCCTTACGCAGCTATCAATTTCAAATAATCCATTGTTAGAAGTAAATTGAAAGAAATTATATGCCTGTTTTCCTTGTTCAGTAAGCTTTTCTTTTATAATGTTAAGAGAAATTACAGGTACAACTTTAGGATTTTTACGTGTAACAGTAAATTTTATGCCTGACATTTTTCTTCCATTTTTTACTGTTTCTATAGCAAGCCTAATATTGCAAAAATTTTCTCTATTAAAATTTTCACCATTAATATCTTGAAGTATAGCTTTTAGCACTCGACTTTTAAAATCGATATATTTAGGATATTTATTGGTAAGATTTAATATTGTTTTCGTCTCTTCAAATGTTAAGATGAATTCTATTCTCTCTTTATCTTGTAATTTATTTAATAAAAACTCATAAAATCTAAATGTATTAACATTTTTAAAATTAAGGATATTAATAAGTTCATAATCAATGCCCTTTCCCATATAATAAGGTAATACTAATGAAGATATCTGGAAATACATATTTCCATTTTCCACATAACTTTTAGCAATTAATGAATCTGTTGGTCTGCATTTCCCTGGAAGCGTAAAGCCTGTATATTGTAATTCTTCACGTGCATCAGCTAATTTTGTAAAGCAATTATCGTTTTTATAGTTAAAGATTTCGCAAAAAGTTTTTGTATTAATCGAAGTTTCTATATTGGTATATAACGAAATATCTTCAAGATTAGTACAGTTACCTTCGGCTATATTTGATGCGATAGCTCTTATAAGTTTTTCAGCCAAGACGCTTAGCCTCATTTTAGAAACATACCTATCAACAGTGATATAAACAGGATTTGTTTTTTTGAGCTCTTTATCAATTATTAATAGTTTTTCTTTTTGAATTTTTTCTTTTGGCATTTATTGTTCTTCCTTTCTAATTATTGTAAATTTTAGTTTTTCAACTTTTCTATTTTCTTTTATACTATCGAAAAAAACACGCAATCCATATTTATGTTTATCAATATAATTATTAATATCACCAAGAACTGGAATAATTACTTTATTTTTTAAACATGTATATGTAGAGTAAGATTTTCGATTTATTGAGCAGATTCTCTTAAATTGATTTAAATCTACTTCGATAATTTTAAAATTTTCTTTTTTTAATTGACATATAAGATAATCATAAAACAAAAAACTAGCTTTACATTTGAAATCAGATATATTTTTTATTTTATATTTATAATTTGTTCTTCTAATACTGTCAAGCACCTTGTTAGATAAAGTAACCTCCATCTGTTTATCATCTATTTTTTTATAAGTAATCAATTTTTTACTTAATAATGACTCTATCATTATTTTTTCATTAGTTAATGTGTTACAAGAATAATGATAGATAAATTCAAATTCCTTAAAATCAATTATCAGTTTTTCTTTTTTATCATTATTTTT
>USDF01000068.1 GCA_900553405.1 uncultured Clostridium sp.
AAATAATGTTAAAAAATAAGAGTACAATAGAATGTATGGCTTATAATGATGTTGCAGATTATATATATAGAAATGTAAAAATAGATGATATGTTATTAATAGAAGGAAAAATTCACAATGATAGTATAGAAATTTTGAAGATGGAAAAAGTTTAAAAATAAAAAAAAGTGTATGTTGAAATTCAAAAAATCTCGTGAAAAAACAAAAAAAGTAAAGCAAAAACACTTGACAAAATTAACAAAATAGTGTAAAGTATATTAGCATTACAAAATATAGACAAAAATATTATTTTTTGTAAAGAGGTGATTTTGTGGAGAAAAAGATTAAAATAAGCATGTTATGCGAGATTTATGGTAAATTATTAACCGAAAAACAGCTTGAAATCTTAAATGACTACTATAATAATGATTTATCTCTTACCGAAATTGCAGAAAATAATAACATAACAAGACAAGCTGTTTTAGACAACATAAAGAAGGGAGAGAATAAACTTTTCGAGTTTGAAGAAAAGCTATCATTTATGGAAAAGACAATAAAACAAGAAAAATTATTACAAGAAGTTCTAACAGAATTAAGCAAAATAGAAGATGCTTCATCAGACAAAAAAATTGAAAAAATATTAAATCACGTTAGAAAAGAATTAACTTGTTTAGTTTAAGGGAGGAAAAAATATATGGCATTTGAAGGATTATCTTCAAAACTTCAAGATATAACAAGAAAGTTAAGAGGAAAAGCAAGAATAACTGAATCAGATTTAAAAGAAATGTTAAGAGAGGTAAAACTTGCTTTACTAGAGGCTGATGTTAACTATAAAATAGTTAAAGATTTTATCGCATCAGTTCAAGAAAAAGCCTTAGGCCAAGATGTGTTAAAATCATTAACTCCAGGACAACAAGTTATAAAAATTGTTAAAGATGAATTAGTAGAACTTTTAGGCGGAGAGGAAAGCAAAATTAATTTTACTCCAAATCCTCCAACAGTAATAATGTTGGTTGGTCTCCAAGGATCAGGAAAAACAACAACAGCAGGAAAACTTGCTAATCTATTAAGAAAACAAGGTAAAAAACCACTACTTGTAGCATGCGATGTCTATAGACCAGCAGCTATAAAACAATTACAAGTAGTAGGAAAACAATTGGATATACCAGTATATGCAAACGAAACATCAAAAGATGTAGTACATATTGCAAAACAAGCAATGAGCGTTGCTATATCTAAAATGAATGACGTAGTTATTTTAGATACTGCAGGTAGACTTCATATAGATGAAGAACTAATGCAAGAACTAAAAAATATAAAACAAGGTGTAAAACCACACGAAATATTATTAGTAGTAGATTCTATGATAGGTCAAGACGCAGTAAATATTGCACAAAGTTTTAACGAAAACTTAGGAATAGATGGTGTAGTACTTACAAAACTAGATGGTGACACTCGTGGTGGTGCAGCATTATCTGTTAAAAAAGTAACAGGTAGACCAATTAAATTTGCAGCAACTGGTGAAAAATTAAGTGATATTGAAGTATTTCACCCAGATAGAATGGCATCTAGAATATTAGGAATGGGAGATGTACTATCAATTATAGAAAAAGCTGAAGAATCATTTGATTTAGAGCAAGCTGAAAAATTGGAAAAACAATTAAGAAAAAAAGAATTTGATTTAGATGATTACTTAACACAATTAAGACAAGTTAAAAAAATGGGTTCTTTTTCATCATTACTTAAAATGATGCCAAGTATGGCAAACATTAAAGACTTAAAAGTAGATGACAAAGAATTTGTAAGAATCGAAGCAATGATTTGTTCTATGACAAAAGAAGAAAAGAGAAATCCTAAACTTCTTAATGCAAGTAGAAGAATTCGTATAGCTAAAGGTAGTGGAACAACAGTACAACAAATAAATCAATTTATGAAATCATTTGAAATGACACAAAAAATGATGAAAAAAATGCAAGATGGAAAAAATCTAAAGAAAATGATGAAAGGAATTAATCCTGAAGACTTAAAAGGTCTTATGAAATAGTTATTAATTTTAAGTTCGCTGTTTAAAAGCGTGGCTAATAAAAATATATTTTAAAAATCTTTAGAAAGAGGTGAATTTTATGGTAAAAATAAGATTACAAAGAGCAGGTGCTAAAAAAGCTCCATTCTATCACATTGTAGTTGCTGATTCTAGAAGCCCAAGAGATGGAAAAATTATTGAAAAAATAGGTTCATATGATCCAATGACAAATCCATCAACAATAGTTATAGATAAAGAAAAACTAGCTACATGGACAAAAAACGGTGCAAAACCAACAGAATCTGTAAAAGCTTTAATAGAAAAAGCATAAGGCTAGGAGGAATTTTAAATGAAAGAAATTCTAGAAATATTAATTAAAAGCCTTGTAGAAAAGCAAAATGAAGTTACAATTACTGAAAAACCAGAAGAAAAACAAACTGTATACGAAGTAAAAGTTGCAGAAAGTGATATGGGAAAAGTAATTGGAAAACAAGGTAGAGTTGCTAAATCAATTAGAACTGTAATGAAATCTATTGCAGGAAAAGAACACAAAAAAATAGTAATTGAATTTTTAGATTAAGAGGAAAAAATGCAAGAATATTTTGAAGTAGGACAAATTGTTAATACGTTTGGAATAAAAGGTCAACTTAAAGTAAAACCTTTTACAGATGATATGGAACGATTTGAAGAATTAAAAACCGTATATATATGTAAAAAAAATGAAATGAAAAAAGTTGAAATAGAAGATGTTAAATATAATAAACAATGTGTTTTACTTAAAGTAAAAGGAATTGAAGATTTAACAGAGGCAGAAAAATATAAAGGTCTATTTTTAAAAATAGATAGAAAAGATGCTAAAAAACTTCCTAAAGATACTTATTTTATTGCTGATATATTAGGTTTAGAAGTATATACAGATGAAGGCGAACTTTTAGGAAAAGTAGATGATATATTTCCTACAGGAGCTAATGATGTATATGTTGTAAAAGATGAACTTGGAAAACAAATATTGTTGCCAAGTATTCCAGAAGTTCTAAAAGAAATTGATTTAGAAAAAGGAAAGGTAATAGTTCACTTAATTGAAGGTTTAAGATAAGAAAGGAAAAATAAAATGCAATTTGATGTGTTAACACTTTTTCCAGAAATGTTTATACCATTACAAAAAAGCATTTTGGAAAGAGCACAAAAAAACGGAAATATCAATATTAATTTAATTAATATTAGAGATTTTTCAAAAGATAAACACAAAAAAGTAGATGACACTCCTTATGGCGGAGGGGCTGGCATGGTGCTTATGCCTCAACCGTATATTGATGCTTATAATTCTGTTGAAAAGTTAGAAAATAGCATTACGCTAATGATGACTCCGCAAGGAGAACCTTTCACTGATCAAATTTCAAATGAGTTAGCAAATTATAACCAAATCATAATTCTATGCGGACATTATGAAGGCTTTGATGAAAGAATTAGAACAATAATCCAGCCACGAGAAATTT
>USDF01000069.1 GCA_900553405.1 uncultured Clostridium sp.
CGTAAAAGAAGTAAGTATGAATGTAACACCTAAAACATCTTACAATATAGGTGAAAGTTTAGACTTAACAAATGGAAAAATAACGGTAACAAGAGCAACAGGAACAGACGAAGTAATAAATCTTACAGATTCAAGAGTAACAGTTACAGGTTTTGATTCAAGCACAGAAAATACAAGCCTAACAATAATGGTAACATTTACAGAGAATGGAATAACAAAACAAACAAGTTATGAAGTGTCTGTAATAGATACTATACTTTCAATGGAAATTGAAACTTTACCAAAACAAAATTATTTATATAATGAACCTCTTGATGTATCAGTAGGAACAATTAAGGTAACAAGAAATAGTGGCGTTGAAGTAATTAATATGACTGAAAGTATGGTAAAAGAAATGGATAATACACCATTTAATAGCAAAAAATTAGGAACAAGAAACTTAAAAGTAACATATGGTGGAATAACAAAAACATATGAAGTAACAGTGTCAGACTATGTAACAGGAATTATTATTACACCTCCTACAAAAACAAATTATGAATATAATGAAGCTTTAGACTTAACAGGAGGAACTGTACAAAAAGTTATGGCAAGTGGAACTATAGTAGCACCAGTAAGCTTAACACAAAGTATGGTAAGTGGATATGATGCTACAACAATAGGAGCACAAACAATTACAGTTAATTATGAAGGAAAACAAGGAAACTTTGGTGTAATTGTTAGCGATAATATTCAAACTATAGAAATGAAAACAACTCCAAAAACAAGCTATAAATATGGAGAGACTTTAGATGTAACAAATGGAACAATAGAAGTAACTCGTTCAAGTGGAGCGAAAGAAATTATAGCAATAACAAAAAATATGGTAACAGGATTTAATTCTGAAACATTAGGAACACAAGAATTAACAGTTAACTATAATGGAAAACAAACAACATACGAAATAGAAGTAAAAGACTATGTAAAAGGTATTGAAATAACAAAACCTACAAAATTAGTATACAATGTTGGAGAAACAATTGATTTAACAAATGGAAAAGTAAAGGAAATTATGGCAAGTGGCTCAGCTACATCCCCAGTAGCAATGACAAATAGCCAAGTAACTATTACAGGATTTGACACAACTACAGTTGGAGCAAAAACTATAACAGTTAAATATAAAGGCTTTACAAAAACATTTAGTATAACAGTAGTAGACCCAACTAGTAGCATGGTAATTAAAACATTACCAGATAAATTGGATTACAAATATGGTGAAGAACTAGACTTAACAGGAGGAACAATCCAAATTACAAAAACAAGTGGAAGTACACAAATATTAAATATTACTAAACAAATGATTAGTGGATATAATCCTAAGAAATTAGGAAGTCAAGTAATTACTGTGACTTATGATGGAAAAACAGCAGAGTTTAGCGTAAATGTAGAAGACTATGTAAAACAATTAAACATTAAGAAACCAACGAAATTAGAATATGAATATGGTGAAGAACTAGAGTTAGATGGTGGAGAAGTATCAGTAGTAATGGCAAGTGGAAAAATAAGTGATAAAACAGCTTTAACAGCATCTATGGTAGAAGGTTACAATAAGAAAAAAGAAGGAAAGCAAACATTAAAAGTAACTTATAAAGGATTGTATGGAAAATTTGATGTTAATGTCGTAGATCTTGTAAAAGCAATATCTATGGATAAACAACCAAATAAAGTTAAATACAATTATGGTGAAGAGTTAGATGTAACAGGAGCAGTTATTAAAGTAATAAAATCTAGCGGAATCCATAAAATACCAGTTACAAAAGATATGACAAGTGATTATAGTGCTACTACCCCAGGTACACAAATAATTACAGTAACATATAAAAATGAAACTACTAATTTTATAGTAATAGTTGGAGAAAAGCCAGCTGAACCAGTTACTCCAGTCAAACCAGAAGAACCAACTAAGCCAGATACTCCAACAATAGATCCAACAACACCAGATGAATCAGATATACCAGAAACACCAAGTACACCAGTAAAACCAACTAGACCAACACCGATAAGAGAAGATACCAAAAAGAATCAGGAAGAACCAAATGTTGACGAAATTGTAGAAACCCCAAATAATACAGAAGAACCAACAAAAGGAGAAGATTCACAAGGTCCACAACAACAAGAAAAACCTACTGCTACACTTGGAGATAAAGAGAAAAAAGAAAACAATACAGCAGAAACTAAGATGATAGCAGGAGCAACAGGATTAGCAGGATTATTAATACTATTATTACTATTAGTATTCAAACATAATACAAAAATTTATGTACAAGAAGACGGAAATGAATATGTATTAGGCGGAAAAGAAAGATTAAGTAAAAACAATAAATCAATAGATGTAGACAAATTCTTAGATGGAAATACATATCCAAATAAAGTAAAAATAGTACTTGATAAGAAAATAGCAGAAAAATTAGATAAACAAACGATAGAAATAAAACATAGAGGAAAAGTAACTAAAAAGGTAATCAAATACAATAATGAAGAATTTGAAATTGTATTAAAAGAACTTAAGTTAAAAGAATGAAAAAGAACTAAAGATAAAAATGAATAAAAAGCATTAAAATTAAAAATAAGACGTTTTTAAAACAAAAGAGATAAATAATATCAGTGTGCATGCAAAATTTCCTAAAATTCTATTTTATGCACACGAATAGGAAAAAAGGAAATTTTGTAGATATTATTTATATATAAATTACTAAAATAATTAAAAAAATATAGTAAATGATTATAGGCTAAAAATAAACCCTATTTTAGGGTTTATTAGTCGTGTTATAAAAAAATATTTACTTTTTGTTTTTTGAGTGATACAATAAGAAAAAACAAAAGAGGAG
This sequence comes from uncultured Clostridium sp., assembly GCA_900553405.1. GTDB lineage: Bacteria > Bacillota > Clostridia > TANB77 > CAG-508 > UMGS1663. The sequence goes on from USDF01000069.1 coordinate 2,868, forward strand.
ATATTTTATGAAAGAAAAACTAAAAAACATAGTAAATTTATATAACATAGCTGTAGTAATATGTGTTGTAGTAATTATAGTTTCATTATGTATTATTTTAAAGCCAGAGGATGGAGGAATATTTGCAAAACAAAAAGAAAAACTAATGGTAGATGGAGTAGAAGTAATACAATCAAACAAAAAGGAAACAGAAGAAATATCTGAGAAAGAAGCTAGAAAAATAGCAGTAAAACAATTCAAAAAGTTAAATGAAAATGTAAAAGAGGATAGCCTAAGTGTTACAAAAATCCAAAGAAAAGGCGAAGAATATTATTATATAGTATCACAAAGAAATAACGTAGAAATAAAGATTATGGGTGGAAAAATAACAAGAGTAAATAGTAGTTTAGTTGAAGAATCACATTAAAATGTGGTTCTTTTTTTTTGGACATTTTGGCGGACATTTTGGGACGGGTCAATTTTGCACTTTACATAATTTAAGAAATAATATAATAAAAACATATAAATTTTCAAAAAATGCTCGTTCAAGCTAAGTTAC
>USDF01000070.1 GCA_900553405.1 uncultured Clostridium sp.
GATTTAAAAGTTGATGTTTGCTCAAAATGTCATCCATATTGGACAGGTAACTTAAAAAGAGAAACAACTGGTGGTAGAGCAGATAAATTCAAGAAAAAATATGGACTTCAATAAGAAGTATAAATTAGAATGGGAGTTAACCATTCTTTTTTTGTGTAATTTTTGTCAAATAATATAATTTGACAAAAATCTAAAAACAAGATATTATAGTTACATAAAATAGTAAAAAAATTTCTGATATAAGCAAAAGGAGGAATACATTATGAATATATTACGGGAATTTAAGAAAGTAATAGAAAAATATGAAATATTGTTACAAAAATACCAAGAAGAAGCAAAGAAAGGAAAGAATGATTTTATTAAAGACATTGAAGCGATAAGTGAGTCTTTGAATAGTTACATAGACGAAACTGCTAAGGAATTTCAAATATGGTGTGATACATCAGTTGCTGTATTTGAAGAAGAAGATAACAATTTGTGTTCGAAAATAAAAAAGAAAGTAGAGATGATAATTGTTAATCACTATTTAAACAAACTTAGTGCGGAGTTATATAAAGCAGGATTATTACGAGAACGTCTTTTAAAAATTAAACAACGCTTTGTACAATATCAATATTTTATGAGCTAAGATAAAAGTCGACAAAATGTCGACTTTTTCTATTGAAAAAAACCTAAAATTAATATATAATAGGCGAGTAGAAAAGTAGAAAATAAGGAGAAAAAAGTGAAACCAGTAAATATAGATGAAGAGCTAAAATATATAGAAAAAGTAAATAAAATAAATGAAAATAAAGATTTAAAATACTACATAATGACAATGGGATGTCAACTAAATGAAAATGATTCTGAAAAATTATGTGGTATGCTTGAAAAAATGAATTATACAAAAACAGAGAATATGAAAGAAGCAGACTTAGTCTTATTTAATACGTGCTGTGTCCGTGAAAATGCAGAGGAAAAACTTTTTGGAAAAGTAGGAGAAGTAAAAAAACAAAAAGAAGAAAGAGGTACAATCATTGCAATTGGCGGATGCATGATGCAAGAAGAACATATTATAAAAAAACTAAAAGAAAGCTATCCATATGTAGATATAATATTTGGAACACATACACTTCATAAATTTCCAGAAGACTTATATAAAGCATTAGAAGAAAATAGAAAAATAAGAGATATATTAGATATAGATGGTGAAGTTGTAGAAGGAATTCCTATTTCTAGAAATGATAAGACTAAAGCATCTGTTACAATTATGAATGGATGTAATAACTTCTGTACATATTGTATAGTTCCATATGTAAGAGGGAGAGAAAGAAGTAGAAACCCAAGAGATATAATAGAAGAAATAAGAGATTTAGCTAAACAAGGATATAAAGAAGTGACACTTTTAGGTCAAAATGTTAATTCATACTTAAGAGTAGAACGTGAAAAAAATATAGAATTTGAAGAATATGAAGGAGTCAACTCATTTGCAACACTTTTAAGAGCAGTAAATAAAATAGATGGAATAGACAGAATACGCTTTGTATCACCACATCCAAAGGATTTTACAGATGATGTAATAGAAGCAATAAGAGATTGCGATAAAGTTTGCAAATTAGTACATTTACCTCTTCAATCTGGAAGTACAGAAGTATTAAAAAGAATGAATAGAAAATATACTAAAGAACAATATTTAAATTTAGTAGATAAAATAAGAGAAAAAATACCAAATGTAAGATTTACAACAGACATAATAGTAGGTTTTCCAGGAGAGACCACAGAAGAATTTGAAGATACACTAGATGTTGTAAGAAAAGTAAAATTTGAACAGGTATTTATGTTTATATATTCAAGAAGAGTTGGAACACCAGCAGATAAAATGGAAGACCAAATACCAGAAGAAATAAAACATAAAAATTTCGACAAACTAAAAGCTCTAGTAGAAAGTCAAATAGCTGAAAATAACCAAACATATATAGGAACAGTGCAAAAAATATTTGTTGAAGGAACAAGTAAAAACAATGAAGAAATGTTAACTGGTAGAACAGATTCAAACAAAGTAGTTGTCTTTGAAGGCGATAAAAGTTTTATAGGAAAACTAATAGATATTGAAATAGTATCAGAACATATGTGGTATTTAAAGGGAAGGATTAGAAAATAATTAAAAATAAACAAATAATGTAAAAATAGAGTAGATTTATGTAAAATACTCTATTTTTATTGCTATTTGACATAAAAAATGATATAATCATAGGCATATAAAAAGGAGTTTTTATGGAAAACTATAATATCACAGAGAAAGAAGAAAAAGATAATCAATATTACTCAGAAGGAAAAAAAGCGTATAAGGAAAAAAATTGGTTAGAAGCAATTGAATATTTAGAAAAGTCCTTGAAATTTGAAGGAAAGTATTATAAAACTTATTTTATTTTAGGAAAATGCTATTTAAATATACATAAGCAAGAAAAAGCAGAAGAACTATTTAAAGAAGTAATAAACTTAAATCAAAAGGATGAGTATGCAAGATTAGAATTAGGAAAATTATATACCAAACAAGGAAAAGAAAAAGAAGCAGAAAAATTATTTAAAGAGTATATAGAATTAGATCAAAAAGGACAGCATCCAAGATTAGAATTAGGAAAATTATATGTAAAACAAGGAAAAGAAAAAGAGGCAGAAAATTTATTTAAAGAGTGTATAGAATTAGATCAAAAAGGACTACATTCAAGATTAGAATTGGGAAAATTGTATGCCAAACAAGGAAAAGAAAAAGAAGCAGAAGAACTATTTAAAAAAGTAATAAATTTAAATCAAAAGGATGAGTATGCAAGATTAGAGTTAGGAAAATTATATGCAAAACAAGGAAAAGAAAAAGAAGCAGAAAAATTATTTAAAGAATGTATAGAATTAAATCAAGAGAATGTGTATGCAAGATTAGAATTAGGAAAATTATATGCAAAACAAGGAAAAGAAAAAGAGACAGAAAAACTATTTAAAGAGCGTATAAAATTAGTTCCAAAAGATACATATGCAAGATTAGAATTCGGAAGATTATATGCAAAAAAAGGAAAAGAAAAAGAGGTAGAAAAATTATTTAAACAGTGTATA
>USDF01000071.1 GCA_900553405.1 uncultured Clostridium sp.
CACCGTTTACCATTGCCTTATATGCAAGTTCTACACGGTCCCAGCGATTATCACGATCCATAGCATAATAACGTCCACTAATTGTAGATATTACCCCGCCTACTTCATCTAATTTACTTTGTAAAATATCTAAATATTTTAAAGCACTTTTTTCATATGTATCTCTTCCATCAGTAAATACATCTACATATATGTTTTTTACATTATTTTCTTTACAAACATCTAGGATTGCTAGTAAATGATTTATGTGTGAATGTATTCCACCATCGCTTAATAATCCCATTATATGTAAGTTAGAATTATTCTCTTTAACGTGATTTAACACTTTTAATATTTCTTCATTTTTAAAGATTTCTTTGTTTTTTATAGATTCTGTAATTGCTTGAAGTGGTTGAAGAGCAACTCTTCCTGAACCTAAGTTCATATGTCCTACTTCACTTGTACCCATTTGACCTTCTGGTAGCCCAACTGCTGGTCCGCTTGCTTGTAATATTGAGTGTGGGTATTTCTCAACCAATTTATCAAAAGTCGGTTTGTGAGCGTTTTTAAAAGCATTACCATCGCTTTCTTCTCTTAGACCACAACCATCTAATATACATAAAACAACTGGTTTATTCATTTTCATCCTCCTATTTCTATATTTTTATTATACCACTTTATCTTAAAAGAAAACAAATTAAAAAGAAGAGCATTTACTCTTCTTCTAGTGCAGTTAGTTCTTCTTCTGTTAGATTAGTATATTTCTTTATAGTATTGATATCAACATTATCTTTAAGCATATTCTTGGCTATTTCTTTTTTACTAAGTTCTATACCTTCTTTTTTACCTAATTCTATGCCTTCTCTTTTGCCTTCATCTTTAAGTGCCCACTCTTTATCATAAGCTTCTCCAAAATTTCCTTCAAAACTTACTGTTTCTGCTTCTTTTATATATGCTTTCATAACTTCTTCATCACCCAAACCTTTTAGCTTTTCTAAGTCCATATCTACAAGAGCTAAAATATATTTTTCTCTCTCACTTAGACTTTTTTCACCTCCAGTATACCATTTTTTTCTTAAGTTTGGTACATATATTTGAATGAATATTAACTTGTCACTTAAAACTAAATTATCTTCGTTTCTTTCTGCATATATATCAATTATTTTATCATTTCCTAAGAAAGCAAAATTATTTAGATTTATTTGTATTACTTGAGTATACTCATATGTTTTATCATTTCTAGTTATTTTTGACGAAAATAATCTATGAGCATATTCCATATTTCTTTCAAGTACTTCTAAACTACTATTATTATTTACTTCAATATTAAGAACAGAGTCATTTAAGTGAGCAATATAGTCACATCTTTCTCCCTTATCACTTTCTTTTTCTTTATCAAGTTCATTCTTTCCTAATACAATATTATTTAAAATATCTTCATATGAAACATCAATAAAATAAGATAAAAATTTAGCAGAATACTTAATTCTATTTTCATTCTGAAACATAGCCTTTAACATTGAATCAGATAAAATCGAAATCTTTTTTCCCTTCTCTAACTTCTCAAACTTAACTGCATACTTTCTATCTACACTAAGATCATGTAGACGAATAAATTTATGATCAACTAAACTTACTATGTAATCACCTCCTCTCTAGGAGGCATATTACCAAACATCTTTATCTAATACAAATCGTACTTTTACTAAATTCATATATTATTTCTAAGATGATTTATATTTTTTTCTTAGAGATTTTTTTAATTTATTTATGGTATTAATTAGCAAATAATTAATTTTACCAAATCAATTATTTTAACTAAAAAAATCAAGTTTCCTTGATTTTTTTTAACAACTGTTTTTTTGACAAGTTGTACTTTCTTCACTTAAACATTTAAATAAACAATTAAATTCATTCTTTGCGTATTTTTTTTGATTTTGTTCTGTTGTAAGTCCTGTTTCTCTTTCAACTATTTTCTTCTTAGATATTGCGATTACACTTGGTGAAGATGCTAACATTTCTTGTTCTTCTTTATTATTAATTGATTGTAATAATTTTTCTAAATCCGTTACATCATACTCATTTATATCTATATAATAAATAGTATTAACATTTTTTTCTTTTGCTGATTCCAGTAGACTTTCTACAATTTGACGACATTCAATACTTGTATTTGTTCCTATATAAACTACAAATAAATCTCCATTATTAATTTTTTCTATAATCTTTTTAGGGTTTGTATAAACTATTGGATTATCTTTTGAAATAGATACTTTATTGTAGTTTACTTCGCCATTACTTTTTTTATTTAAACTTTCATAGTCTTGTTTGAATTTCTCAGCATCATTTAATTTTTCATTCTTTGTACTACACCCTGTTACTCCAATTAGCAATATTAATGTTATTAAAAAAGTACTTAATATTTTTTTCATTTTTCCTCCTATTATAGATACCATAGTTTTTTATCATTTTTTCTTACTTCTTTTATTATTCCTCCACCTAAGCATTCTTCATCATTGTAGAATACACATGCTTGTCCTGGTGTTACTGATTTTACTCCTTGTGGATATTTTACAAGAACCTCTCCATTTTCTAACCACTCTAATTCAACAGGAATATCATCTTGTCTATATCTAAATTTTGCTGTTACGTTTGTTAATTTTTTTTCTCCTAAATAATTAATTTCATTAACAAGACATGATGTACTTATTAAGTAATCATTATCTTCTCCAAGACAAATGTATAAAATATTCTTTTCTAAATTCTTTCCTACTACGAACATTTTGTCTTTTGTTCCACCAATATTTAATCCTTTTCTTTGACCTATTGTGTAATTCATAAGTCCAATATGTTTTCCAATTATTTCATTTGTTTCTATATTTACTACATCTCCTGGTTGATTAGGTAAATAATTTTTAAGAAAGTTTTTAAAGTTTCTTTCTCCTATAAAGCATATACCT
>USDF01000072.1 GCA_900553405.1 uncultured Clostridium sp.
CATATTTATCTAGTACAGAAAGTTCTCCTACAAGGAGAACTGTCCTACTATATAAAAATCCACAATTTGTTCATAAACTGTGGATTACTTTTCTTATTTTAACTCTTTTCTGTTATTTTGTATTGTTTCAAGGGCACTTTGTAATGCTGTTTCTATATTTTGTAAAATGCTATCTGCATAATCTTTTGTTCCTTTTGAAATTTCTCTAGACATTTCGTTTGCTGTCTCTATTATTTCAGCTTTTTGTTCATATGCTTTTCTTGTTATTTCGTGTTCGTCTATCATTGAAATAATTCTGTTTTCAGCCTCTTTTACTATTCCGTCTGCTTCTTTTTGTGCTTCTACTAAAATACGTTGTCTTTCTTCTTTTACCCATTTAGCTTGTTTCAATTCTTCTGGTAATTTTAAACGTATTTCTTTTATAATTTCTAACATTTCTTCTTTGTCTACAATGCCTTTATTAGAAAAAGGAATTGATTTGCTACCTTCTAACATTTCCTCTAATGTTTCTAATAATGTAAATATTTCCATTGTTTAGCCCCTTTCACGTAAGAAGAGAAGTCTTACTCTTCCATACTTTCTTTTATCATATATTTCTATTTCTAAATTTTCTAATTCTTTTATATCTCTTTCTTCTTCATCTGTTTCTAATATAATAATTCCATCTTTTGCAAGTAAATTTAAATCTAAAATTCTTTTTACTGCATCTACTCCTATATCCAATTTATAAGGTGGATCTACAAAAATAACATTAAACTTATTATTTACCTGTTCTAAACATTTTTTATAGTCTTGATTTATAACTATACTTTGTTCTTCCAACTTTGTTTTTTGTAAATTTTCTTTTAGTATTTTTATTACTTTATATGATTTATCACAAAATGTAGCTTGTTTGCTTCCTCTACTTAAACTTTCTATTCCTAATGCTCCACTTCCTGCAAATAAATCTAATACATATGCTTCTTCAAGATAATTTTGAATTATACTAAACAAAGGCTCTTTAACTCTATCTAAAGTTGGTCTTGTAGATAAATCATCTATAGAGTTTAATTTAGTTCCTTTTGCTTTTCCTGCAATTACTCTCATAAGGTACTCCTTTGTTTCATATACTTATTTTATCTGTTTTAAATGATATGTCAATATTATTAATAAAATTGTAATATACATTTAATAGAATTGTAATACGTTAACATTTATGTAATAATCAAAGGTATTATATACTATTATTTTATTATTTGCAATATGTAAACCTAAATTTGTTATGTTTTCCCATTGAAATTGAATTACAAATATTGTATAATAATTAAGTACTTGTAATATTTGGGGGTGTAATTGGTTTCGACAGTGTTTTAGAAGTATGAATAGCGAGTAGTGGATTCTCGTTTGCCACTTAAAAAAACGGGAAAATAAATATAAACGCAGATCAAAAAGAATTTGCTTTAGCTGCCTAGTGCGCTAACGTTTTATATAGAATTCCCACATTTTATATAAGGCGTCGATTTAGTGGGAAACGAACCTATTTCTTGCCATAGGAATAGCAGGTATTTTAATGGCTACTATTATTTTTCGTTTGTTTGCTAATGAGTTATAATAGGAATTTTAATAACAAACTACACTCGTAGAAGTTCATATGGAAAAGATATTGGACAGGAGTTCGACTCTCCTCACCTCCACCAATGATGTTCGTGTTCGAACTTTATGAACAAGATAGATGTAAAAATCTTTTACTACATCATCAAAACCGCTGTAAGTCAGTAAAATTATTGCATTTTACATAAAAATGTGATATACTAATTATTGTACATATTGCAGTTGAAATTCATGGTCAGAGAATTTCAAATCCTAGTTAATAATATAAGGAGGATTTTATCATATGTCTACTGAATGTATGAAAAAAGCAAATCGGTATTTTCTCCAAATGACTAAAAAGGTATATATAGAAAGGTGTACTAAAATAGAATCCTTTGAAGAATACCTCAATCACAGATATCGCGACAACTGCTACTATTATAGTGCTTATGCACTTATGGGACTAAATCCCGATGATTTTCTTGTGAGAGGCTACATTGATTTAGATGATTGGAAAGACTATCATCATGGTTGGGTTGAATTCAAATTCGAGGAAGAAGAATATGTATTTGACTCTAGGCTTAAAAGTGTTTTACTAAAACAGGAATATTATGATTATTTTAATCCAAGAATTGAATACAAAAAAACTCAGAAGGAGATTTTAGATGAATATCTAAATGAAAGATATGCATTTAAAATTAAAGATGGATTCTGGCAATTCAAGTATATTGTTATGAATACAGATAAAGATGACATTCCATACCGTGAAATCGTTGCAAACGACAAAGCCAACGGATATGTTCCATCTGCATTAATGTTAGCTCGAGTAGTAATAAATGAATATAGCTCGGAAATTATAAGATTCATTGCATATTCTGAGCCATCATGCTAATAAAAATCCACGGGTAAAACCCGTGGATTTACTTATCGGCCTATAAGGCCTTA
>USDF01000073.1 GCA_900553405.1 uncultured Clostridium sp.
TTTTTATATTCTAGGAAAGTTATCATAGTATGATAACTTTCTGTAGAAGATAAATATGGCAGAATTAAGATTTTGTAGCAGTTTACACTGCGTACAAAATCTTAATTCTGGTTTTTTATAGAAAATTAAAATATAGAATAACCCTTATAAAGGTATTATGAATAAAGAGAATTGTTACAAAAATAAGTCAAAAATATTAAATTTTTATAACATTTTCAATTATTTTACATAATATTATTGCACATTATGTCATTATATGGTAAAATAATAGATAGGTAAAATATATTTAGTAAAGGAGAAAAATATATGGGAAACAGAAAAGATAAAATCGAAACAAAATATGCAGAATATAAATTAAAATTTGCAGGAAAAACAGATGAGGAAATGCAAAATAGCATTAAAAATCTAGAATTACAAATAGAAGAGAAAACTGCAAATTTGAAAAAAGAAGACAAAATGGAAGAAAAAGAAAAATTAGAAGCTATTATAGCCAAGATGAAACAAGAAAGAGATAATATGTCAGGTTATAATAAAAATAAGGATAAAATTGAAAAAATAAGAAAATATAAAGGCAAATTAAATGAAAAATTAGAAAATTTAAAAGAAAAGCAAACTGAAATAGTACAAGAATTAAAAGCTAATAAAGAAGCATCAGAAAAAAGACTAGAAGAAATAAATAAAGTGTTAGGCAACTCAAAAGAAACAGAAAAGATGGACCAAAACGAGTATAATGACTTATTAGTTGAAAAAGAAAGAATTGAAAATGAAACAAAAGAAATAAAAGCAAGATTAAAAGAAATTAAAAAGAAAATCGAAGTTTTACGTTCTAGTGTTTCTAAATGTGATTTAGCTTGGAGAAGTCTATTTAATGATAAAACATGGGATGAAATTCAAGTAAGAGCATTAAATAATAAAAAATATATTAAAAAAGAGAAAAACGAAATAAGTATAAGTAAAGGTAAAGGAAGAACTAAACCAATAGAGATAGAGTCAACAGAACAAAATCCAGGAAAATTAATAGAGAACGATGAATTTGCAAAAAAACATCCTATTTTAGCAAAAATAAGAGACCTTTTTAGAAAGGCAAAAGAAAAGATAGTTAACCCTTATTCAGATTATAAAAAATATGACAAAGAATCAAAAGGAACTAAAAAAACAGGTGAAGTTGAGAAAACAAATGAAACGAAAGAAAGAGATGCTTTTATTGAAGAATTAAGAAGACATGTAGAAAATGATAAAGCAGATAAAGAAATGGCTTATATAGAAAAACATAAAATAAAAACTGAAAATAAAAAAGAAGAAAAAGAAGAAGCCGAAGTAGAAAAATGAAGAGAATCTGAAGAAGAGAGAAAAAATAGAGAACAACAAGAAATAGATATACTAAATTCAAGCGTTAATGAAAATATTATGAGAGAGATTTTAGTACAGGGAGAAAAAGAAAGAGAAAGAAAAATAAAAGAAGAAGATGAATATAGAAACTAAAAATAGTAGAGGAAACTCTACTATTTTTTATATAGTAAGAAATTTATTCTAGTATGAGACTTTTTGTACTAGATAAATATAGTAGAATAAAGATTTTGTATATTTCACATTGCATACAAAGTCTTAATCATAAACTTTATGTAAAATATACATAAAATATTGCCAAAAAACAATAAATATGGTATAATATAAGCAGTAATGTTAAATACATCAAATTAAAGGAGAAAATAACAAATGGCAGCAGAGACAACAAGAGAGAACGATAAGAAAGCGAAAATTGAAAAACGGATACTTATTTTTATGATTTTAGCTCCGATCGTTATAGCACTCGTTATAGCAGGAGTACCGGTTATATGGAAAGGAATAGTATCCGTGTTCAAAGTTATTATCCCCAATATATGGGTATTTTTAATCTACCTGTATATTGCAGCTATTGCTTTCTTGATAGGAAGGATTACTAAAAAGTAACCTAAAAAGAAGAGCAGTGAATAAGAGAGTACCAATTTGGTACTCTTTAATTTTTTATAAAAACAAAGAAAAATAAAAAAAGAGTATTGACTAACAAGTAAAGTATTGTTAAAATAATTTTCGTAAAAAAGTAACAACTTATAAACATAAAATTATTTTATATTTTAAATATTTGTTGGGAATACTAAAGTAAAAATGGGAGGAAACGAAAGAAAATGAGAAAAGAAAGAGGTATAACATTAATAGCATTAGTAGTAACAGTAATAGTACTAATAATATTAGCAGGAGTAAGTATAAGTTTAGTATTAGGAGAAAATGGAATAG
>USDF01000074.1 GCA_900553405.1 uncultured Clostridium sp.
GTTGATTTTCTATTAATTTATCTAATGATTTTTCCCATTTTTCTGCACCTGTTCTATGTAATTCATCAAATATCATAAAATCATATTGAGTTTTTAATTTTTCTTTACCTGCTTTAGATATTAAACTTTGATATGTAGCAAATTGTAATTTTGGAAATACTTCTGCTATTATTTCATCTTTGCTTTTTTTCCCTGTTGTTCCTATTTTTCCACGAATATTTTCTATTATTCTATCTTTGGTCTGCTCTAATATTTCATTTGATGGTGCTAAATATAGCATTTTTTTATTATTTGTTTTGTATGCTATTTTTCCTAATTCTATTTGATTTTCTTCTATTGCTATTTCTTCTGTTGTTTTTCCATATCTTAACATTTCTGTTAATGATACATAGGTCTTTCCTCCTCCTGTTGGTAATATTATACTTGCATATCTTTTTTCTTTATATATTTCTTCTGCTCTATCTACTGCATCTTGCTGATAATCTCTTAATTCTATTCCTGTTCCATTTACATTATAATATCCTAAATATCTTTCTATTTGTTCTATTGATAGATTTTGTGTTATTTCTCCTATATTTTCTTGTATTTGTTCTACATAATTTTCTGTTTGTAATATTTCATTTAAACTTCCTTTTGATGCCATATTTATAACTGCTTTTGGTATATCTTTATTTTCTATTCCTGCTTCTTTTAATTTTTCATATATTGATACACAATTACTTTGTTTTAATTTTTGTATTAATTCATTTCTTTCTGCTACAGATATTTCCTCAATATTAAGACTTCCCCAATCATACATATCTGCTATTGCACTTGCAAAATAATCTTCTTTTTCTATTGTTTCCATTGTCTGCATTTTAGCAAAATTTGATATCATTATTTCTTTTACATTTGAAAGCCCTCTTTCTTGTATTATTTGCATTTGTTCTTCATCTGTTAAAGTTTTTATTGAGTCTACTAATCCTATTTCATTTGGTTTTAGATTTAAGTTTACAGATTCACTTATTCTGTATCCTGTATTACTTTTTCTTGTTGTTATTTTTGGTTCTATTTCAAATCCATTATTTTCAATGTACTTTATAATCTCCTCATATTTTGGATTATTTCCTGTTATTTCTCTTAACATTCCTGCTAATATTCTTGCATTTGCTTGTCCTTTTGATAAATAATACATATTTTTTACAATAGAACTTGCTTGTCCATATTCTACTTTTCCTTCTGTTATTTGATACATTTCTTCTATTGATATATCTGTTCTTGGTGTTCCATCATCTCTTAATATACTTCCTTCTGGTACTTCTAGTTTTCCACCATTTATTATGTATTTTACCAATTCTGTTTTTAACTCATTTACTACTTCTTTATCTTGATTTTCTGATTGTTGTATTAATGCAAACATATCTAAAAATTCTTTTGATATATCTGTTACCCTGTTTCCTTCTATATCTCCATAATATATTTGCTCTCCTGATGCAAATGCACTTCCTAGTGTTTTTATTAATTCACTATTTGTTTTTATTCTTGGTACTGCTGGTCCCATTAATCCTTTTTGTTCTAATATTGTTAATTTTGCTACTATTTTATTTTTTTCTAATGTTTGCTCATCATCTAATGCTTGAAAACTACTTACTCTAGCTAATGGTGCTTTATATACTATTCCTTTTTTCATTCCAGATTTACTTGTATCTATTCCATCTGGAGCAGTATATTTTACTTTTATTATCTCTTTTAATTCTTTTGATTCTGTAGCTTCATCTATTTTTCTAAAATCTTCTAATACTTCTTCTGGGATATTTCCTTGGGCTATTCTTTCTTGTACTTTTTTATCTATTTCTGCTAACATATATTGACCTGCATTATATACTCTTTGTCCCATTTCTTTCTTTGGAACTTTTATCATTACATATTTATCACTAAATGTTTCTCCATACGTTCTTGCTACATTGGCATTGCTTGATAATGATATACAATTTGTTTCTAAGCTATAATGCATTTTTATATGATTATACATTTCTTCTAGTGTTACTGTACTTTCTGCATTCCATCTTGGCTTTATACTATGTGTTTCTTCCCATCTTTCTCTGTCTGTACGTAATCTTATATATTTTCCATTCTCATCTTTTATATTTCCTTCTTCTAAATCTTTTATGTCTCCTGGTTCTAATGATCTAAAAAAATAGTAATTTTCTTCATCACTTATTACATTAAATTTTTCTATATCAAACA
>USDF01000075.1 GCA_900553405.1 uncultured Clostridium sp.
TTTTGCAAAATCCAGAAAGTGAGGCTGTGAAAACTTGGCAAATGAAAAAATAAAAAAACTCTTGACTTTTTTGGAGGAATTATATAAAATTAAAACCATAAAAGGAAAAAAAGAAAAAAGTGAGGTAATTCAAATGATAAAAATGCTTGAAACCCTTGGGGCTGTACACACACACACAGTGCGTCCCGATAGATGCTTAATATAAAGTAGGTGGAATGCCTACCCAGTAAAGATTAACCACCAGCTGGTACCTAGACCTTGGAGCCAAAGCAGTAATGTTAGGTTTAAGCGTAGGTAGGGGAATATGAGAGCCAGAATGCGAAAGCGTGAAATGATTGAGCCTCGTTATGTGAAGAAATGGAAGCTGATGCCTTTGTGTGAGCAGCAAGCAGTAATATATATTCGATATGGTGAGAATATATAGGTTCCATCGGGGTCGTAGAAGCTGGCGAGCATAGATTGTTATATTAGGCAGACCGGGGAGACCCAATATGTTCCGAAAGGTAAATGTGAGCGGGACGGAGACGGAAAGCGAGTGTTGATGACATATTGGGAGTCGGATAGGTTAATAGTACCAAAGAAATTAGGTAATGCTAATGGAGGGAAGGAACCTATGCAATAATCGACTTTGATAAGAAACACAAGTCACACAGAGGAGGTGATTAAAAGTGTCAAAAGATTATACAAAGATAGCTAAACAATTAGAGACATATAAAACAGTACAAGGGCTAATGAAATATATAAATTATGAAAATATATTAGAACAACACAGGAAACAAATAAAAGGAAAAGCGACAGGAATAGACGGAATAGACAAAATAAAATACGAAGAAAATCTAAAAGAAAACATAGAAGAACTGATACAAGAAATGAAAGCATTTAAGTATAGACCAATGCCAGTAAAAAGAACATACATACCAAAAGCAGGAAGTGACAAATTAAGACCGCTAGGAATACCGGTATACAGGGACAAACTAGTACAAGGAGCATTTGCAGAAGTACTGAATGCAATATATGAAAATATATTTTTAGATTGTTCATATGGATTTAGACTCAAAAGAAGTTGCCATGACGCAATAAGAGAATTAAATAAAACAATCAAAGAAAAGAGAGTAAACTATATAGTAGACGCAGATATAAAAGGGTTCTTCGATAATGTAGACCATAAATGGATGATAAAATTCCTAGAACATACAATAGAAGATAAACACTTCATAAGATATATAGGAAGATTTCTAAACAGTGGAATAATGGAACAAGGAAAGAAAATAAAAGTAGACCAAGGAACACCACAAGGAGGAATAATAAGCCCAATACTAGCAAATGTTTACTTACATTATGTATTAGATTTATGGATAGAAAAAGACATAAAGAAAAGATACAAAGGAGAAATATACCTAATAAGATATGCAGATGATTTTGTAGTATGTTTTGAATATGAAAAAGAAGCGCAGAAATTTTATGAAGAACTAAAAGAACGACTAAATAAATTCAATTTAGAGCTAGCAGAAGATAAAACGAAGATTATAAAGTTTGGAAAAGGAAACAATGGAAGCAAAGATAAATTCGATTTCTTAGGATTTACACACTACAACGGAAAGACAAGAAAAGGATATTACAAAACGATACATAAAACAAGTAAAAAGAAGCTAAAAGCCAAGAAACAAAATGCGAAACAATGGATTAAAGAAAACATACAACTAAAACCAACAGAAATAATAAAGAAGATAAATATAAAATTATCAGGATATTACAGATATTATGGAATAACAGATAACTATAACAAACTAGTAGAATTCAAAAGATATATAATAAGGACACTATTTAAACAACTATGGAGGAGAGGACAGAAAAAGCGAATAAGTTGGGAAAAATTCAACAGAATACTAAAATATAATCCAATAGTAGAACCAAGAATATATGTTAAACTATATTAAAAGTGAAAGATTATTGCAAAGAGCCGTATGCCTTAATTGGGCACGTACGGTTCTGTGAGGGACAAAAGTGAAGAATAAGGAGGAAAAGAAATATGAAAACTAGAATTGAGAAACTAAACCTTGAAACCCTTGGGGCTCTAGAGAGAGAGAGAGAGAGAGAGAGTATCTCTTTATTCAACATGGAATTTGTCTACTCGACCAAGTATTCTAAATAATGAAATAATAAAATTTAATATAGAAAATAAGGCTAAACTTATTGCTATTTTTAGTG